>ONPE01000142.1 GCA_900319615.1 uncultured Eubacteriales bacterium | reverse complement strand
GGCGGTAGAGATGATGCCGCCCCAGAACGACAGCGTGAACACCGAGTCGGCGTTCTTTTGGTCACGTTTGCTTTTGAAGATGACCGAGAGCGTGTTGCCGCCGAAGGTGAACATCGCGATAGGGATACTGCGCAGAAAGATGACGGAGGTCGTCAGGTTGATCGCGTAGAGCTCTACGGTGCCGAGTATCTGACCGACCATGATGCCGTCGAGGATACTCGACAGATAGGTGGAGGCGGTCATCGCGAGCGTCGACACCAGCAGAGCCCGGTATTTTTGTTTAAGTAAGGTTCCGTTTCGTTTCATCCCGGCTCCTTATCTGGTCAGGTTGTCCTGACGGAAGAACAGGAAGCCGCGCAAAACGTTGATGAAGTCGTTGACGTACTTCTCGTTGCTGGCGTTCCAGAAGAAACCGAGACGGGCAAGTATCTGGGTGGTGTAGTGAGAGTTACAGTTGAGCGCGGTGATCTTCTTGCCGTGGGCGGTGTTCATGTAGGCTGTCATGCTCGAGAGTATCGCCGCCTTGTCGGGATCCTGCTGCGCTTCGTTCAGCGCGTCTCTGAACACCTCGTACTCTACGAAGTCGATCTTCGATCCGTTCTTGTTCATCTGACGGATGATATCTCCGAGCGGCAGGGTGTGGTTGTTCACTGCGTTGAAGACGCAGCATTCCTTCGGAGTTTTGGCTAGCTTCAGGAACGCCTCGCAGGAGCGGTCGATCGGGCCCATGCAGACCTGATTCTCGATCATCGCGTAGGGGAAGCACCCGAGCAGGGCGTAGGAGCGCAGACGACCCATGAAGTTATTGGTGAGGAAGTTGATCTGGAACTCGCCGTCGGATTCGCGCGCGGCGAGGGTACCGACGCGGATTACCTTGCCGTCGAGTCCCTCCGCGACTGCCTCGAGGAGCTTTCGCTCGCCCATGAGCTTGGAGGAAGTGTATTTATTGTCGAGCGACTGACCGTAGTAGAGCGACTGTTCATCGAGCTCTCTGCGGCTGAGCTTGGTGATATCGTCGGTAGTACCGGCGACCGAGATGGTGGAGAAGTGTATCAGGCGGGCGTCGATCTTCTTGCACAGCTTTATGCAGTTGACAACACCGCCGACGTTGATATCCTCGATGTCGGTGCCGTTGGAGAAGTGCTTGACGTTCGCGGCGCAGTTGAATACCGTGCCGATATCCATCTTCTCGAACGGTTCGAAGGAGGCGTAGTCGGTGACGTCGCCGTTGAACACCTCTACGCGGTCGCGGATAGCGTCGTCGAGGTCGCCGCCGAAGTAGTAGTACATGATGTTCTCAAGACGCTCCTTGGCGGTGTCGAACTGACCGCGGCGGATCATGCAGTACGCCTTGCCGGTCTCGCTCTTCAAGAATTCCGCGAGCAGGTGAGCGCCCATGTAGCCGATGGCGCCGGTGATAAGGACGTTGCCGAACTCGCGCATCTCGCCTGCCTTGAAGGAGTCGACGTTGTTCTTTGCGAGAACGTCGTCGATCGCGGTGTAGTCGTAGTCGTCAAAGTCGAAGAGCTTGTTTGTATCGTTGACCTCGCCGCCCTTGAAGAGCTCCGCGAGAGCACGCGGCGTGGTGTATTTGAAAATGTCGCCGTAGGTGATCTCAAAGCCGTTCTCGGACGCTTCAAGCACCACGGAGGTGACGATCAGCGAGGTGCCGCCGATCTCGAAGAAGTCGTCGGTGGCTCCGACGCGATCCAGCTTGAGCGCCTTCTTAAAGGCCTCGCAGAAGAACTCTTCCGTGGCGTTTGCCGGCGCGACATATTCTCCGAGGCTTACGGGTACAGGGTCGGGCAGGCGCTTGACGTCGGTCTTGCCGTTTGCGGTCATCGGCATCTCGTTGAGCTGCAGATATGCTGTCGGCACCATGTAGTGCGTCAGGTGCTTCTTGAGCTCGACCCTCAGCTCGTCGATATCTATCTCTGCGTCGGCGGTGAAGTAGGCGCAAAGATTGTCCTGACCGCTGAGCTTTCTGATGATGACGGCGACCTTTTTGATGTGCGGCTGAGCGGCGATAAGACCTTCGATCTCGCCCAGCTCTATACGCAGTCCTCTGAGCTTGACCTGGTTATCGAGTCTGCCCAGTATATAGACGTTGCCGTTCTTGTCCCACTTGGCGTAATCGCCCGAGCGGTACATACGCTCGTTGTCATATTCCACAAACGCCGCGGCGGTCTTGTCGGGCAGATTTTTGTAGCCCTTCGCCACGCCTACGCCGCCTATGTACAGCTCTCCGATAACGCCGTAGGGCGAGGGATCGCCGAACTTATCCACGATGACCTCGTGATAGTTGAGCAGGGGTCTGCCGACGGTAACATAGTCGGCGTTTGTCAGATCGGCGGCGTTGCACGATACCGTGATCTCGGTCGGACCGTAGGTGTTGACGATCCTGATATCCTTTGAGCAGGCTTTGATAGCGTCGCGCAGAGCCATGGGATAACCCTCGCCGCCGGACATGACCAGCCTGCACTTTGCAAGAGCCTGCTTGAACGGCTCGAAGTCCATGTACTGCTGCAGGCGCGAGGGAGTGGCGTTGATGCAGTCGACGCTGTATTTCTCCATCAGCTGAGCCAGCGCACGCGGATCGTTCATCTCGTCCTCAGCTGCAAAGACGAGCGTTTTGCCGTTGCAGAACGCCGCCGTATGCTCCTTGAAGGACATATCGAAGGATATGGTGGTGACCGAAAGATAGGTGGATATATTCTCTTTAAGATAGTGCATATGTGTGTTCGCGGGGTGCGGGTTGAGATAGTTGCATATGCCCTTGTGACGGAGCATGACTCCCTTGGGCTTGCCGGTGGAGCCTGAGGTATAGATCATATAGCTCAGGTCTTCGTCGCTCATCTCTACATCCGGGTTTCCGGTCATGTCGCCGGTCAGGATATCCGCGACGTTGATCGCCTTATCCGCAGGATAATCCGAGAGCTTGTCTTCGGTGGTGATAATGAAGGAGGCTTCCGAGTCCTCGATGATGTGGTTTATTCTGTCGGCGGGATACTGCGGATCGCAGGGGATGAACGCCGCACCCGCCTTGTTTACGCCGAACAGACAGGCGAAGAAGCAGCTCTCTCTGGGCAGCAGGAGGGCTACGCTGTCGCCGGTCTTGATGCCCTTGGCGATCAGGTTATGGGCGACGATATTCGCCCTTTCGTTCAGCTCGCGGTAGGTAAGAGTCGCGTCGGCGGCGATCAAAGCCGTCTTATCGGCGTTTTCTGCCGCGCTGCGCTCAAAGAGCTTATGCAGCAGGATCACGGGGAGCTCCGCGGTCGCCTCGGTCTTGAACGAATCGAGCTGAGCCTTCTGATCCCCGGGAAGAGCGAGCGCATCGCGCACGGTTTTAGCCTTGCCGCCGAGCAAGCCGAGCGTATGGCGGAGCTGTCCGATGAAATTCTCGACCACAGCGTCCTCAAACAGCTCCGAAGAATACTGTACCATGAAGTGCAGACCCTTCGCGCCCTTGCGGATGACTATACCGATATCTCTGCTCATCTTCTGGAGAGGCGAGTACAGCTCCACGCTCAAGCCGTTCTGATCGTATGCCGGCGGATTCCACATGAAGTTGACGCTTACGTCAAATATCGGGTTGCGCGATTCGTCGCGCTGCTTTACAAATTCGCCTACTACATCCTCAAAGGGCAGGTAAGCGCCGTAGGTAGCGCTGCGTACCGCTTCGCTGACAGACTGCAGATAGTCGCCGAGCGCAGCCTTGCGCTGCGGCTTTACGCGCACGGGAGCCGTGTTGACGAACATACCGATCACGCTGTCTGCTTCGGCAGGGCGCATATTTGTGGGGATGCCGAGCACAACGTCCTCCGACGCGGTATACTTGCCCAGCACCATGGAAACAGCCGAGAAGATGAGCTCGAATTCCGTCACGCTGAATCGGCGCGCGGTGTTGTCGATAGCCTTGAGCTGCTCGTTGTCGCAGTCAAAGACGATCTCTCTGTCAGAGAGGGGATGCACCTTGGGACGCTTGCCCTTGATGGGCATTTCGTTCACGGGGACGCCGTCCTTGAACAGCTCGCGGTAGAACTCCATGCCGCTCTCGTATTTTTCGTTTATGCTGTCGTCGTACAGGTCGGAGAGGTCGATATCGGCGGCTGTGACCTCGACGCCGTTCAGACCGTCGATCAGCTCCTTTACAAAGGTCTTTGCCGAGCCGCCGTCGAAGGCGATATGGTGGATAGCCATGTGCAGGATGACGCTGCCGTCCGCGACCTTGTACAGGGTCGGGCGCACGGGGATAGCCGCGTTGAGGTTGAAGGGCTCGGCGTAGCTGTCTATGATCGA
>ONPE01000135.1 GCA_900319615.1 uncultured Eubacteriales bacterium | reverse complement strand
AGGGGGACTGTATGTCATATGTTTTCGCGGGGATGCTCGCGGTATCATTTATATATGCGCTGATAAGCGGAGGCTTGGGTGAGCTCAGCACGGGGATGATGGAGTCCGCAGGGTCGGCTGTAGAGCTGCTGATCTCCATAAGCGGCATGATCTGTATGTGGTCGGGCTTTATGCGGATAGCAAAGGACAGCGGCGTGATAGAGAAGCTGTCTCGGCTTTGTGCTCCGCTGCTGAGGAGGCTGTTCTCCGACGTTAGGGAGGGTACCGACGCCTTCCGTTATATCTCGATGAACTTCAGCGCGAATCTCCTCGGCTTGGGCAACGCCGCGACTCCGCTGGGTATCAGCGCTATGCGCGAGCTGCAGAGGAACAGGCTCTCCGATATCGCCACGGACAGCATGGTGACCTTTGTGCTGATGAACACGGCATCGGTGCAGCTGATCCCGACTACGGTGGCGGCACTGAGAAAAAGCTACGGCTCGGCTCAGCCGTTCGATATCCTCGTCTGCGTATGGGTGACGTCGGTTGCTGCGCTGACGGTCGGGCTTGCTTCATCGGCTGTTTGCAGGAGGTGGCAGATATGGAGGCGATCATCCCGATACTCGTCACGGCGCTGTGCGTCTACGGGCTGATAAAGGGCGTGAATATCTTTGACAGCTTTATCGAGGGGGCGAAGGAAGGTATAGCGACGGTGCGCTTCATCGCGCCGACGATGATCGCGCTGCTGGTGGCGGTGGGTACGCTTAGAGCTTCGGGAGCGCTCGACTTCCTCGCCGGGCTGATAAGCCCCGTTGCCGAGGCGGTCGGTTTCCCTCCCGAGCTTGTGCCGATGGGTCTGCTGCGCCCGGTCTCCGGCTCGGGTGCGACGGCGCTGCTCACCGGGATATACGAGAACAGCGGTCCGGACAGCTTCGTCGGCAGGTGCGCTTCGGTGGTTGCCGGCTCGACGGAGACGACCTTTTACGCAGTGACGATGTACTACGGAGCGGCAGGGATAAAGAGGATCAGACACACGCTGTTCTCGGCTCTGCTGGCGGATCTCACAGCGATGATCGTCAGCGTTGTGACGGTTGGACTTTTATTCAGATGATAGATAAACCGCGCTTTGCAGAGTGATGCAGAGCGCGGTCTTTTTTATTATGAGGGCAATTCCGTTATGCGGCGCTTTTCAGCTTTGCTTTTGCTTCATGCGTGTGCGGATCAGCTTCTTTTTCAGCTCCTGCGGCTTGAACGGTATGAGAGGGTAGAGGTAGCTCTTGCCGCTGATGGTCTTGTTCGAGGCGAGCAGGGCGATCAGGATCGCTATGCCGATGAAAAAGCCGATCAGGTTGCCGATATAGGTTGCGGTAAGGAGGATGAACCGCGCGTATTTCAGCGAGAAGCCGAGCTCGTAGTTAGGCTGGCTGTAGTTCGCGATTGTGACAAAGGCGACGTACAGCGTGCCTGCGGTGGTGAACCATCCGGCGCTGATCGCAAACTGGCTGAACGCTATAGCTCCGATTATGCCGATAGCCGAGGTGAGTGAGCTCGGGGTGTGCAGAGCCGCGAGCCGCAGACCGTCTATGCACAGCTCCATGATTATCAGCTGCCAGTATATCGGCAGGCTGGTGGGCTCTACGGCGAGCACGAACGCGAACAGCTGCGGCACGTGCTCCGGATTTTGCAGGCAGAGCAGCCAAAGCGGTGTGAGCAGCACCGAGGCGAGTGTTATCAGGTATCGCGTCACCCGGATATAGGTGCCGGTTATCGGCGGGAAGTAGTAGTCGTCCGCCTCTTCGAGAACATCGAAGATGGAGGTGGGTATCAGGAGCGCGGAGGGGGAGTTGTCGACAAGGATGACGATGTTGCCTTTCAGACAGACGGCGGCGGCTACGTCGGGGCGCTCGGTATATTTTATCTTTGGGAAGGGATTGAGCCATCTTTTTTGATACAGCGCCTCGATCAGGCTTTGTTGATTCATGCTCAGGTTGGCGATGTCGAGGCTTTTGATGCGGTCGGTGATGTCGTGCAGCAGCTTGCGGTCGACCTTGTTGTCCATGTAGCAGATGATGATGTCGCTCTTGCTCTCGCGCCCGACGGTCATCGCCTTGGTGATGAAGTGAGCCGAGCGTATGCGGCGGCGAATGAGGGCGGAGTTGAAGATGACGGTCTCGACAAAGCCGTCCTTGCTGCCGCGGAGCACCTTGTCGTCGTCGGGCTCCGAGGTCGAGCGCTGGGGGTAGGTGCGCATATCGAAGGCGACGGCTGATGAAAAACCCTCAGCCATCATGCAGGGTATGCCGCTGAGGACGTTTTTGACGACGTCGTCGGGCTTGTCTACAAGGCTGATCTCGACATAGGGGACGCAGTGGCGGATGAATTCATCGGACGAGGAGAGGTACTCGGGCTTTGTATAGCTGTAGAAGAACTCCATCAGCTTCTCCATGATGTCGTCCTTTATCAGCCCGTTGATGTAGAAGATGACCGCCTTCTTGCCGGCGATGACGATATGGCGCTCGATGATGTCGAAGCATTCGTCCGCACGCAGCAGACGGGCGATCAGCGCGCGGTCGGATTCATATGAGCCTGTGAATATGGTTATCAGTCCTTTATTTAGGTGATTTTTTGAAAAATTCGATATTATTTTTTCCCGGTTGCATAAATTTATGCAACTTTTTTGTTTATTGCGGCATAGGTGAGACCAATGCTTGGAGGTAACCGTGAAAAAGAAAGAAAAAGAATTTTGCCGTCAGATGACGGTGACTGCCGACCCGGTCAGGGCGGCAAGGCAGGCGGGCTACCGCCGCCCCGAGAAGAGCGCTGCGCAGCTGCTCGCACGCGAGGATATCGCGGAAGAGATACGCAGGCTGTGCGGAAATCTGCGCTCTGTCTATGAGAGCACGGCGCTCTGCGGGCTGTACCGCCTCGCCTGCGGAGGCGTCGGCGACGCTCTTGTCCCGGTGTTCAGCGAGAATCTTTTGCCCGAGGAGCTCGGGGATCTGGATCTGAGCTGTGTGTCGGAGATCAAGCGTACCGACAAGGGCGTAGAGGTGAAGCTCTGCGACCGCATCAAGGCGATGGACAAGCTCTTCGAGCTGATCGGCGCGCCGGGGGAGCAGGGCACCGGGAGCCTTTTGGAGGCGATGGTGCTGTCCGCAGAGGCGCTCAGCCGACGCGGTGAGGTGAACAGCGGTGACATATAAGCCGTTCTCCGAGAAGCAGCTCGCCGCGATGTTCTGGTGGGTGAAGGGCTCGGGTCTCGAGCACTATGACGCCGTCATCTGCGACGGCGCCGTGCGCTCGGGCAAGACCTTCTCGCTGTCGCTGTCCTTTGTGATGTGGGCGACCTTTTCCTTTGACGGAGCTTTGCTGGGCTTTTGCGGCAAGACTATCACGGCGCTCAGGCGCAACGTGATAATGCCTCTCTTGCCTTGTCTGCGTGAGCTCGGCTTCGAGGTCAGGGAAAGCGTCAGCGCTAACCGCTTGGTTATCAGGCGCAACGGCAGGGAGAACACCTTCTTCCTCTTCTCCGGCAAGGACGAGAGCAGCGCCGCTCTGATACAGGGCGTGACGCTGTCGGGCGTGTTGTTCGACGAGGTGGCGCTGATGCCGCGCTCGTTTGTGGAGCAGGCTTTGGCGAGGTGCTCGGTATCCGGCTCGAGGTTCTTTTTCAACTGCAACCCGGAGTACCCCTCACATTGGTTTTATCGGGAGTGGATTCAGAAGCGGCAAAAGAAAAATGCTTTGTACATCCGCTTCCGTATGCGGGACAATCCCTCGCTCTCCGAAAAGATGCTCAGACGGTATGAGAGCCTGTATTCCGGCGCCTTTTACCGCAGGTTCGTCGAAGGAGAGTGGGTGAGCGTCTCGGGCGCTGTCTATCCGTTCATGGATGACAGCGGTATGTTCATCCCGCCGCCTGAGGGTCCCTTTGAGGAATACTGTGTCTCCTGCGATTACGGCACGGTCAATCCTACTTCTATGGGGCTTTGGGCGAGGATCGGCGAGAGATGGTATCGCATACGCGAGTCCTACTACGACGCGCGTAAGGAGGGCAGGAGCAGGACGGACGAGGAGCATTATGATTCTCTTACAGAATTATGCGGTTCCCAAGACCCGACCTGTGTGATAGTCGACCCGTCAGCCGCCAGCTTTATCGAGACGATAGAGCGTCACGGGCGTTACACTGTCGTAAGGGCGGACAACAACGTCATCGACGGCATCCGCAAGACCTCACAGGCGCTCAGAGACGGGGATATCGTGATATGCGATACCTGCAAAGACGCCATCCGCGAGTTCTCTCTGTATCGCTGGGACGAGAACAAGCCGATGGACGCCGTCATAAAGCGCGACGATCACGCGATGGATGACATACGCTATTTTGTCAGCTATATAAAGGCGCCGGCTGATAACTTTTCCTGCGCCTTTATCAGTAGAAACAGGAGGTAATATATTGAGATTATTTCCCATCAAAAAACGCTCCCGTACCGTCAGCTGCGCGAGGCTGTGCCGGTCATCGACGCCGCTGTGCTCAAGCTGATCAGACTGCTCGGTGAGTTCAGGGTCGTCTGCGAGGACGAGTCTGCCCAGAGCATGATGGACTGCTTTGCGGCGCGTGTGCAGGTCGGCGCGGCAAACACGGGGCTGAACAGCTTCGTGTGCGCGTACTTCGACCAGCTCCTGACCTACGGCACTGCGGTTGGCGAGATCGTAGCCTACTCAGACGGTGATATCGCGGCTTTGTACAACGTGCCGCTCGACGCCGTGGAGCTCAGGGAGGGCGACGATCCGCTGGAGCTGAAGATTTACTCCCGCGGCGGCGTCAAAGAGGCTGAGCACCCCGAGCTGATACTCACGACCTTGCTCAATCCCGAGCCCGGTACCATACGCGGATGCTCCATCTTAAAGGGTCTGCCTTTCGTCAGCGAGATACTGATGAAGATCTTCGACTGCGTGGGTCAGAATTTCGAGCGTGCCGGCAACGTGCGCTTCGCCGTGACCTACAATCCTCCTGCGGGGGCTTCGGCTGTGAACGCGAGCCGCCGTGCGAAGGAGATCGCCGACGAGTGGAGCCGCGCCATGCGCGACAAGGGCAGGGTGTGCGACTTCGTATCCGTGGGCGACGTGAGCATCAAGGCAATCGGCGCCGACAGCCAGATCCTCGACTGCGATATCCCTGTCAGACATATCCTCGAGCAGATCGTGGCGAAGCTCTCAGTGCCGCCGTTCCTGCTCGGGCTGTCGTGGTCGTCTACCGAGAGGATGTCGGCTCAGCAGGCGGATATCCTGACCTCGGAGCTCGATTACTACCGCTCGCTGCTCACGCCCGTGATCGAGAAGATTGCGCGAGTATATCTCGATTCTGTTGGCTGCGATCCGGGGGTGCGGGTAGAGTGGAGCAACATCAGTTTACAGGATGAAACTCAGCTGGCGCAGGCGCGCCTTGACAACGCGCGTGCGGCTCAGATAGAACAGACCCTGGAGGTGAAAGGATGAAGAACGGACAGGTCATAAAAAGCCTTGTCAGCTCCGTCGGCGAAAGCGAGATGGAGCTTATCAACAAGTATTCGCGCCGCGAGCTCAGCGAGGATGAGGTGTACATCTTCTCGGTCGCGCTGTGCGACAACGATATCGACCGCGACTGTGAGCGCTTTACCGTAGAGTCGCTCTTTGCGCTCGAGAAGCTCTTTGTCGGTAAGACGGGCATCATAGATCATGACCCGACCGCCAAGAACCAGAAGGCGAGGATAATCTCCTGCAAGGTCGAGAGCGTCGACGGCGAGACAACCGCGCTGGGCGACCAGCTCTTCCGCCTTACGGCGCGAGCTTATATCCCTCGCACCGAGGGCAACCGCGAGCTCATCGAGGCTATCGAAGCCGGCATCGTCAAGGAGGTCAGCGTAGGCTGCAGCATGGGGCATACCCTGTGCTCCGTGTGCCGCAATGATATGCGCTCGCCGCTGTGCTCCCATCACAAGGGGAGAGAGTATGACGGCGCTATGTGCTACGGCGAGCTCACCGACCCGCAGGACGCGTATGAATTCAGCTTTGTCGCCGTGCCGGCACAGCGCTCGGCAGGCGTGATCAAAACAGCAGTAAAGGAGAAGGATATGAACGATATCTGCAAGACCTTGGAGAGCGGTCAGGATGTAGCTCTCACCAAGAGCGAGGCTGAAAAGCTCAGGGCTTATATCGGCAGCCTCGAAGAGGAAAACGAGTATGCAAAGGCGTACCGCGAGGAGCTCAACGGCAGGCTAAGAGCCGCTCTTAAGGAAAAGGGCATAGCTCTGGACTTTGCTATCGAGAGCTGCGTCCTAAAAAAGCTCAGCCTCAGCGAGGCGCAGGCGCTGCTCAAGGCACTTTGCGCGAAGGAGCGCAAGGCTGTGCCTCAGCTGTACGTCAGCCGCGCCGACGATAACGCCGGCAATACAGAATTCAGAATTTAACGGAGGTAATTATGGAAATCAATTTTAACGGTTATCAGGAAAATGTACTGACTTTCGAATGTGAAAGCACCGTATCAAAGGGCGATTTTGTCGCCATGTCCGCGTCGGGCAAGGTCACAAAGCCCGCCGAGAGCTCTAACTTCATCGGCGTAGTTCAAAACGTAAAGGACGGCTATGCAGCCGTACAGCTCGACGGCTATGTCGAGGCTCCCAAGACCGGCACGATCAACGTGGGCTACTGCAAGCTCGTTACAGCCGAGACAGGCATAAAGACCGGCTCATCCGGCTCGGATCGTCTGGTTATCTACAGCGACGATACCACCGTCGGCTTTATTCTGTGATAAGAAAGGATTGATAATATGGCTACTTTTGAGAATATTACATTAGAGAAGGGTATGTACCAGAGCGGCAAATCGCTGACCGAGGTACTGGAGGCCATGGATCCCTCCGAGAACTACAAGGGTACTGCTCTCGAGGGGCTCGACGCCTTCTCCCGTCAGCTCAAGCGCTTTGACATCAAGGTAAGCGGCAAGGGCTCCGACACCATCGAGAAGTTCTTCATGAACTCCAACTCCGCCGCGCTCTTCCCTGAGTATGTCAGCCGCGCCGTATCAGCCGGTATCGCAGAAGCTGACGTCCTCGGCGACGTCGTTGCTACCGTCACCCGTATCGACGGCATGGACTACCGCTCCATCAGCTCCGACGACGATATCAGCCTCAAGCGCGTGAACGAGGGCGCGTTCATCCCCGCGACAAAGATCATGACCAACAACAGCCTTGTGCCTCTGCACAAGCGCGGCCGTATGCTGGTATCCTCCTATGAGGCTCTTCGCTTCCAGCGTATTGACCTTTTCTCTGTCACGCTCAAGCAGATCGGCGCGTATATCGCGAGAGCGCAGATGGCAGACGCTGTCGATGTTATAGTCAACGGCGACGGCAACAACAACCCCTGCGGCAGCGTGAGTCCCGCCTCCTCCGGCAGCCTGAGCTACGCCGACCTCATCTCTATGTGGAGCGCTCTGTCGCCGTTCAGCTTCAACACCCTGCTTGCCTCCACCGAGGCTATGACAGCCCTGCTGAGCATGAGCGAGATGAAGGACGCAGCAGCCGGCCTGAACTTCCAGGGCACCGGCAGGATGATCACTCCGCTCGGCGCGAGCCTCATCCACACCACGGCTCTCACCGGCAAGAACATCATCGGTCTGGATAAGAACTGCGCCCTTGAGAAGGTCGTGGCAGGCGACGTCACCCTGGACTATGACAAGCTGATCGATCGCCAGCTCGAGCGCGCGACCATCAGCTGCATCGCCGGCTTTGCGAAGATCTACAACGACGCGTCCAAGAAGCTGAGCTATTAAGGAGGTCGTGACACATGAGTCTGAAAGAGATCATCGTGCGCTTCACTCTTGTGTCGGGACTTGAGATGAAGGAAGTATCGCGCTTTTTGCCGATCATCGAGGATTGCCGCCTGTTCTTCGAGAGCAGGGTCGGCGAGCTCTGTGAAGCGGATATGCGCCGTCTGGAGCACGCCTGCGCCGTATACGCCTTTTACAAGATCGGTATGACAGGCAGCGCCGACGGGCTGAGCTCGTTCAAGGTTGGCGACGTCCAGATGCAGATGGATGACCGCAGAGCCTATGCGGAGAAGCTCTGGGCGGCTGAGCGCGAGAGTATTTCCGATATCATTGATGTGAGCGGAGGCTTCGCCTTCAGGAGAGTGCGCGTATGAGGATGGCTGATTATCTTGAACGCGCGCTAGAGAGCTACGGCAACACCGTGAGCATCCGCCGCAACGGCAGGGCAGAGGTCGCCAAGGCCTTTGTCCAGCCGCTCAGGCGGCGCCACAGGCTGTATATCAACGACCGCTATATCCCCGCGGGCTACTTCGACAACCGGTATCTGCTGTATATCGGCTCGCCGGAGCATCCGCTTGACGACGGTATGCGCGTGACCTGCAAGGGTACGGTGTACACCGTGGTGACCGCCGAGGTGTTCGCGGCTCACGACGAGGACATTTACGTGTGGGCTATCCTTATGCCCACGGTACAGGGTAAGGAGGATTACTATGACGACGTCTGCTGACAACAGGATAGATGAGCTGATCTCGCGCGTGAAGCGCCGCAGCTCTATGAGCGATATCGCGTTCATCCCGGCGTATCCTCCTCACAAAACGCCCAATCCCATGGGCAGATATACCGTGACAGTCGGCGATATCGAGGTAAAGCCCTCGAGGTATTTCATCGGCGACCGCGTCGGCAGGGATGAGGAAGGTATGCTTGCCGAGGTTGTTTCGTGTGACCTCCATGCTCGCCGACGCGCTGGACGCCGAGGATACCGACAGATGGATACGCTCCTTCAAGCTGTCGGATATCGGCTTCGATACCGCCTCGCGCACGGAGTTCCGCGATCTTGTTGTGCAGCTATACATCTTGCTGAGTGAGGAGGTCGCCGCATGAACGAGCTTAGGATACTGCGCGGCAGGGATATCGGGGCTGCTGTGGACGGCAGCGAGATTTTCGGCTTGACCGAGCTCACCGCAACAGCTAAGCCGGTGTACCATGAGGTGTTCGAGTATCTGCGCTCCGCGCCCTTTGACAGGATAAACGAGGGCTGTGCCTGCAGCATAAAGCTGAAGATGCTCTCGATGTTCAGCAGTCAGGTGCCTATGGATCGCAGCTTCACGCTCTCTGTCAGCGACGACAGCTTCGAGTACAGCTACGAAGATTGCAGAGTCGTTGAGAGGCATACCGAGGCTCGCGGCGACAAGGGCATAAATGAAGTTTTTCTTATCAAGGCCGAAAAACATACGAAACGGGTGATAGATGATGAATGAACACGAGCAGTTGACCGAATACCGTGAACCGGACGGCGAGCTCCTGGATATCTATATGGAGCGCGACGCACGCCGCTATGATAAGGCGTATACCGAGAAGGACGAGGTGAAGCTGACATGAAGAACGCCCCTATGCGCTTTGACGGGCTGAGCCTCAGCCATAATCCGCACAAGCTCTCGATAGAGAACGAGAGCCGTCTGCGCGAGCTGACTACCGTGAAGCGAATATCGCGTACAGAGCAGCTTTACCGCAGACCGTGCGTGATCTCGGGCGAGGGGGAGCTCTACGGAGCGGATTGCTTAGAGCAATATATCGCCCTCGAGCGGCTGTACCGTTCACAAAAGCGCGGCAAGCTTGCCCTGCCGCATCTGCGCCCGATCTACGCATATCTCAAAGAGCTCAGTCTGCTGTCGGAGCCGCATGAGGATGTGCTGAAATACCGCTTTGTGTTCGTCGAGGCGCAGAGCCCGAGGCTCCGCATCCCCGAAGAAGCGTACTATATCACCGTATCGCAGGGCGAATCCCTGTGGGATATCGGGTACCGTTACGGGGTAGGGATAGACGACCTTGTGCGGCTTAATCCGCAGATACCGCATATAGATGAGCTTGATGCAGAGGAGCGTGTGAGACTGTGCTGAGATGTATACTGAACGATGTGAACGGGCTTGAAACCGAGCTGCCTTATCCCGTCAGTCTGACCGTAGACGCGGATGAGGCGGTGCCTGCCGACTCGCTGTATGCGGTGTTCCCGTATGTCGAGACTGCGGAAGCCGCCGTTATCTCCGTATTCGACGACGACAGGCTTTTGTTTAAGGGCATCGTCGACGAGGAGGAGCATACGATGCTGGGCGGAGAATACGATCTGCGCATTTCGGCGCGAAGCATGGCGGCGCTCTTGCTCGACAACGAAGCCATGCCGTGCGTATACGATCATCCGTCCGCATCGCTTATGGTCGGCGATAATGACGACGCCGTGTACTTCGGCGAGCAGACGGTAGCCAAGGGCTCGTCGTGCTGGAGCGTGCTCAAAAACTTCTGCAACGCCTGCTACTCTTGCGCTCCGAGGGTCAGCTCCGACGGCGTGCTGTGGCTCAAGGGCTTGAAGAGGGAAGAGGCGGTGCGCTTCGGCGAGAAGAGCGTGCGTTATACGGATATCCGCGAGCTGCACAAGCGGTGCGAGGAGCTCTCTGCGGTGAAGATAAAGACAGAGAATCCCGGCGGCTATGACCGCACGATATCGGATATCTCTGCTGTCGGCAGGGGGATAGTCAGGGTGAGATACCTCAACGCCCTGCTGACCGGCAGCCCGATGCGCTGCGCCGACGCTATGCTCAAAAACAGCGCCGCTAAAGCGTATTCGGTAAGGCTGAGGTGTCCGTCGTGTCTGCTTGGATACGACGGCTGTGCAGCGGTGATAGACGACGCTCCCTTCGACGTCGCAAAGGGGCTGTATATCAGCTCGCTGCGCTATCGCCTGACAAAAAGCGGCGGATACACGGACGTAACGCTCAAAAGGAGGAACAACTGATGTGGATGAATGAATATATAGCAGGCAGGTCGCTTGAAAAAGAAGAATCGTCCCTCGGCGAGATACGCTCGACATACGAGGGGCGCGTGGGTGTAGCTTCTACACGCGACTACAAGCGTTTGCCGCTTGTGGCTCCGGCAGGCATAGCGTATGTGCCTGCTCCGGGACTGCAGACGGTGGTGGTGCAGAGCTCCGGCGGCGCCGTCTGCGCAGGAGTGATAACGGCACCCGACGAGGAGCTCGAAGAGGGCGAGCTGATGCTCTATTCGGCAGGAGGAGCGTCCATCGTGCTGAAAAACGACGGCAAGGTGCTGATAAACGGCAGGGAGGCGACGTGATGGATATGCGTATCAGCGACGGCGATATAGCCATGCTCTCTTCGGGCAGTTACGAGTACATAACCGGTATCGAAGAAGCCGTACAGCGCGTGCGCATCTCTGCGCTCACCGTAAAGGGCGATTTTATATACGACAGGGAACTCGGTACCGACTACAGCGGCTTGAGCGCGGATGATCCGCTGCTTTTGGAAAAGCTCGATCTGCTGATAAAGGAGTCGTGCTCCGATATCCACGGTACCTCGGTAGAGGTGCTCTCATGCAGCGGGCTCGTCGCTGTCATCCGCGTGACCTGTCAGGACAACGAAACGACTACGGAGGTGGATCTATCTGGAATCCTACAATGATATACTAACAAGAATGACCGACCGCTATCGCCAGATAAGCGGCATACAGCCGGAGAATGAGTCGGATATAATGCTCAGGCTGCGGACTCTCGCCGGCGAGATATTCAACGAGAGAGCCTATGCGGAGTACATACTTCGCCAGATGTTCCCGACTACGGCGCAGGGCGAGTACCTTGACGCGCACGCTGCGCAGAGAGGTCTCAGCCGCAGAGCCGGCACGAAGGCGGAGGGAGAAGTCGTTTTCATTTCCGAGTCAGAGATCCACGGCGACATCCTCATACCGCAGGGCACCGTCGTCTGCACTGCGGACAACATGAAGAGATTCGTCACCAAATACGACTATCCCATGACCTCCACGCACAATTCCGTCGCTATAGAAGTCGAGGCGGCGGAGAACGGCTATGACTATAATATCGGGGCAAACAAGATCGGCTTCATGGTCACCCCGGTCATCGGCGTCGGCAGCGTGAGGAACGACGATCCCTTTATCGGCGGCAGCGATGATGAAAGCGACGCCGAGCTCCGCGCGAGGGTGCTCGACAGCTATGTGAACATCTCCAACGGCACCAACGCCGCATATTATCGCTCTATCGCTATGTCGGTAGACGGTGTGTACTCGGCGTCAGTGGTCGGCTGTGCGCGCGGAGCCGGTACCGTGGACGTCTACGCCTGCGGCAAGGGCGTGCCTATCACCGACGCAAAGCTCGCGCAGATACAGGAGCTTCTCAGCGAGGCGCGCGAGCTGAACGTGGATGTGAGGGCGTGTCATCCTACGCCGGTACAGATAAACCTGTACATCAGGCTGACCGTCAGGGACGGCTACTACTTCGACGACGTCGCTGAGAACGTCCGCACAGCTGTTACAAAGTACATCAACGAGCTGGGTATCGGGCATGATATCATGCTCAGCAACATCGGCGAGATAATCTATCATGTCGACGGCGTGCTCGATTATCAGTTCCTCGAGAGCTACGGAGGCAACCGCATCATCGACGGCAGCAAGTACACCGTGGCGAACAGTATACTGGTGAGGGATTACTGATATGACGTATGAGAAGATGAAGGCTGCAACGGAGGCTGTAGGAGTTTACTCTCCCGACGCCGTCAATCTCGGGCACGAGCTCAGAGTATATGCGGAGGAGCTCGATCTTCTGTATGAGGATCTGGATGATATGTTCCGCGAGAGGTTCATATCTACGGCAGGCGAACTCGGGCTCAGCGTCTATGAGGAGCTGTTCGGCCCCGTGAGGTCTGATCTGAGCCTTGCCGAAAGGCGCGAGAGGCTTTACCTGCGCATGAATCTCGGCGAGGGCGATTTTACCCTTGCAGGCATCCGCAAGGCACTGGACAGCTTCGGCCTTAGCTGCACCATAGACGAGTATCCCGAGCTTGGCAGGCTGAATATCACTGCTACGACGGATTATTCTCCGAGGGAGCAGGCGTATATCAGAGGTCAGGTCAGCAAGATAATCCCGGCTCATATCGAGTTCCAGCTGACCTTCAATACTCTGACATGGGATCAGATCGACGCGCTCGACCTCACTTTCGCTCAGTTCGATGAAGAGGATCTGACATGGAACGAGCTCGACCTGCGAAGCAATTCATAGAAAGGATGAAACGATGGCTTCAAGCAATTTTACGACAAATCTGCACCTGAGCGCCTGGGCGGCAGGCGACCGCCCGAAGCGCGCGGACTTTGTATCTGACAACAACATCATAGATACGCAGCTGGGCGGTCATATCCTTGACAGCGCTATCCATCTCAGCGCGGCTCAGCAGGATAAGCTGAACACCCCGTACACGGTGAGCATCTACGCCGGAGACGGCAGCGCAGAGCGCACCATACAGCTCGGCTTTACACCGCAGCTGGCGATCGTTTTCAAGCGCATACCGGCAGGCTGGTTTGACAACAAAAATACAGCCAACTTCGGTATCGCGACCAACGGCTACGGCTTCTCTACCGGCGTCAGCGTAACCACCTCGGGCATTATCGTGCGCCAGATCGCAGAGAACGCCGACGGCATTCGCGTGAGCCTGAACGAGAGCGGCGCGCAGTATACGGTGATCGCATTCAAATAAAATACGATACTGATTTTCATTAAGACGCATTAGCACTTGTCCTGCCGATATTTGTCAATGCTTTTAACGGAATATCGGTATAAACTGAATAGAGAAAAGCAAAAAAGCGCCTCCCGACAGCAGTTGCCGGGAGGCGTGATTTTTATGTTTGTGAAGTTATTTTGCTCTTGTTCTGCGCGGTACGTAGACCTCGCCGGTATCGGCTTTGGATGAAGCCCTGCGTGAGTAGTAGGGAGCCTCGTCT
>ONPE01000054.1:1960-19182 GCA_900319615.1 uncultured Eubacteriales bacterium | reverse complement strand
CGCTCGGCAGGTGCATATGCTCCTCGACCTCGTCCCACTTCACGGTATGACCCGCTCCGTGAGAGCAAAAGACCGAGTCGGCAGTGTTGTCGAGGTCGCTCTCGGCATTATAACCTATCTCTGCGATGACCTCATCCGCGTTATGGCAGGGCTCATAGCCCTTTACGGTGCAGCTCAGGCTGCCGACGCCGCGTGTATAGCGCACGACCTCCTTTGCGTAGCCGCGCATGGAGGATACCGGAGCCGTGCCGGTGAGCACAGCCGTATCGCCGTCGGTCTCGGGCGGCTCAAAGCTCCCGCTCATGCGCGTTATGTCGGTCATACGCTTTCATCAGACCTTGCCGGACAGCCCTGTAGGTAGCCTGGCGGAAGTCACCGCCCTCGGTGTGCTTGGCATGAGCTCTGCCCGATTTTAAAACGAGCTCCATATCGGTGATCGGCGAGCCGGTCAGCACCCCGATATGCGTCTTCTCATACAGGTGGGTGACGATCAGCCTCTGCCAGTTCTTGTCGAGCTGATCCTCTCTGCACTCGCTCTTTATCAGCACGCCGCTGTCGCGCGGAGCCGGTCGCAGCAGAAGATGAACCTCCGCGTAGTGCCGCAGCGGTTCAAAGTGCCCCACGCCCTCTACGGTTTCGGCGATCGTTTCCTTATATATTATGCCGCCCTCTCCGAACGCGACGTCAAAGCCGAAGCGGTCGGCTATGATGCTCTGCAGTATTTCGAGCTGTACCTCGCCCATCAGCCGCACCTGTATCTCGCCGATCCTCTCGTTCCACATCACGTTCAGCTGCGGGTCTTCTTCCTCGAGAATTCGCAGCTTCTGCAGCGCGGTGTGCGCGTCGACGTCCGGCGGCAGGATGACCGAGTAGGTGAGGACGGGCTCCAGAACAGGCAGCCCCGAGTCGCTCTGCGCGCCCAGACCGTCGCCGGGTCTTGCGAAGGTTATACCCGTTACCGCGCATACCGTGCCGCTCTCTGCCGTGTCGACGGGCGTGAACTTCTCGCCCGAGTATATGCGTATCTGACTCACCTTTTCGCCGTCTGGCTTGCTGTTTGATGTCAGGATATCCCTCACCCTCAGCGTGCCGCCGGTGATCTTCATAAAGGTCAGGCGGTTTCCCTTGTTATCCTCCGATATCTTGTACACCTTCGCCGCGAAAGCCTCCGTATGCTCCGGCTGTTCGGTGAATCTGTACACAAGCGACAAAAACTCTTCAACGCCGTCGAGCTTCAGCGCCGAGCCGAACATCACGGGGAAGACCATGCGGTTTTTGACGGCGCGGATGATATCGTTGTCCGGCAGCGATTCCGTCTCGCTGTATATCTCTAAAAGATCCTCGTCGCACAGGGCGATGTTCTCGCATAAAGCATCGTTATCTTCGGTGAAATCCACGCACCGCTCGCTGAGCTTGCTTTTCAGCTCTGCAAAGATCCTCTCCTTGTCAAAGCCGCTCATATCCGTCTTGTTGACGAAGATGAAGCACGGCACCCTGTACCTCTGCAAAAGCCGCCACAGGGTAGAGGTGTGGCTCTGCACGCCGTCGGTGCCGCTGACGACGAGTATAGCGTAGTCGAGCACCTGCAGCGTGCGTTCCGTCTCTGCAGAGAAGTCGACGTGCCCCGGGGTGTCGAGGACTGTGAAGACTGAGTCGCGGTATGGCAGCACCGCCTGCTTTGAGAAGATCGTGATGCCCCTGTCGCGCTCGAGCCGGAAGTTGTCGAGGAAGGAGTCGCGGTGATCTACCCTGCCCAGCTTATTGATGTTGCCCGAAAGGTACATCAGCGCTTCTGACAGCGTCGTCTTGCCCGAGTCCACGTGTGCAAGCACGCCTAACGTGATATTCTTCATCCTCTCACCTCCGTTATCGGAAATCTTATGCTGATCCTTGATAAAGGGTTTTTTATTTATTTCGTATCAGAGTAATATTGTATCATTATTTGCGCGACAATTCAACAAAAAGATAAACGTATCATCGTGCGCCCGATTATCCGTTATCGCTTAAAAGATCGTCATTCCGAGAAGGGCATTGTAAATTGTCATTGCGAGGGCATTGAGTCGGGGTCCCCGACACGCCCCGCGTGGCGGGGAGAGGACGAACGGCGAAATGAGGTCAAGGCATACCAACCGGATATGCCTACCGAGTACAGCCGATGAGGACGATGTGGCAATCTCAACCTTATTATCGCCCGACGTAGGGATTCCCTTCCTCCTGCAACCGGTCGTAATAACACTTTCCTTGTGTTAAGAAAAATCAAAGCTGCCGCATAAGCGACAGCCCGTTGCTTTTATTGGTTTGTATCGGAGCTTGCAGCCTCGGTAGGCAGGTGCTCTTCGAGCTTTTCTATCAGCCCGTTTTCCTCATACAGCTCCACCGCCTCGTTGTTGTCCATCAGGCTTTGGCTGTAGCTGCAATATGCGTCGTAGTAGTCGGCGGCCTTTTTCCACTCGTACTTCTGAGCGCCGTTGAGGGTATGAGCCTCCAGACCGTAGTTTTGCTTGAGATAGTCGACGAGATATGCTGTCAGCTTCTGCTGACCCTTGTAGTTCAGGTGATCGAGGTTGTAGAAGTCCTTCGTCTCGTCCAGACCGAGCTTTGCGTAGTCGCGCTCGAGGTTGAGATACTCGAAGCCGTATTCCTCCACGATGTCGCCGATGGTGTTGCTGCGCTCGTAGCGGTCGTAGGTCTTTTCGGTCACGATATGCGGGAACCGCGCGAAGACGATGTTCTTCATGCCCTCTCTGCGGCAGAATTCAAGCAGATTCCGCAGTTCCTCTTCCTGACCGGGGCACAGGGGCTGACGCTTCTCGGCGTTGGCGGCGAGCTTGCTGTTCAGCGAAGGCTCGGGGCTTTGGAAGGATAGAGTCCAGTTGAGTATGCCTTTTAGGTAGTCATAGCCGCGTTTTTGATCGGTGATCACCGTGTCGCGCATATTCTGCTCGTCTTCAAGGGTGCTCCATACGCTGTGATACTTCATGATGGGGAAGAGGTACTCGAGCTTGTTCTCGGGGACGTTCTGCGCTATCCACCCGAGCTTTATCGCGTCGAGGGGCACGTTGTCGCCGTAGTTGCGCAGGTTTGCCTCCTTGACCATATCCTCGTCGGTGTCGTATAACGCGCCGTTGAGCTCGACGACGATGATCGCGTCCTTCTGACGGCTGAGTACGTTTTTGAGCTGGCTTTTGTAGTTGAGGATAGAGTTCGCCTGAGTCGCGAAGATGTAGCTCGTTATCCCGTCGCGTCTATAAGCGTAGCCGGGGGCTACGTCGGAGTAGACGTCGCTTGCGCCCATGTACACCACATCGAGCGAATCCTTATCCTCCTGATAAAAGCCCTTTAGCCGTTCGCGGTTGTGGTCGGCATGACACAGGACGTATTCCTGCAAAAAACCGACGCATACCGCCACCAGCAGCACAAAGCAAAATATCTTAATCGCACGAAGCAAATACGGTTTCAAATAATCAGATCCTTTATAGTCATAAATCATCAGGTTAATCATACAGTAAATGATCCGAAATTTCAAGAGCTTTGTCGTTTTTTGTGATATTGGATCCCACTATTTTATGGGTGAAATTTACACTCCTGTCGATTAATTGTCCGGGCATTTTCGCGGCGCGTTTGCGTTAGTGTGAAAAACTTCGCGCAAAAGGAAGATTTTGTTGTGGAATATGTTGATTCTTGCCGAAACAGGTTTACTTTTGTGTTTTGATGTGATATATTTATCGGGAATGAAAACGGCGGTATTTTTACCTTTTCGCCGTGTCATAAAACAGAATCAAAACGAAGGAGTATGTGATATGAAAGTCAAAACCTATGCAAAAGTATTATGCGTTGCTCTGGTGATGTGCTTTGTACTCTGCGGCTTTACCGCTTGCAGCGCCAAGCCCGTTACCGTCACCGTAAAGGATATGGGCGCCGAGACAAGCGTAGATGCCCAGACAGGCATGACCGTAGCTCAGGTTCTCGAAGCCGGTAAGATCGCCCTCGGCGACAAGGACGAGACCGAGCCCGCCAAGGATGAGAAGATCACCGAGAAGACCTCCGAGATCCTCGTCAAGCGTTACGCCAAGGTCACCGTAGTTTACGGCGATCAGAAGAAGGAGCTCGAGCTCACCGGCGCTACCGTTGAAGAGGCGGTCAAGCAGGCAGGCTTCACCACCGAAGCCGACGTCAAGCCCGACGTACCCGCAGAGGAATTCTGCAAGGACGGCATGACCATCAACCTCGTCAAGGGCGTTAAGGTCAAGCTGACCGTAGACGGCAAGACAACCGACGTCACCACCTATATGTCCACCGTAGAGGATATGCTCAAGGAGCAGAAGATCACACTCGGCAAGGACGATGAGGTCAGCGAGGATCTTAAGGCTAAGGTCACCGAGGGCATGAACATCACCGTTAAGCGCGTCGAGTATAAAGAGGTCAAAGAGACTGAGAAGGTGCCCTATGAGACCAAAGAGACCTACTCCGACTCCATGAGCGCAGGTTCAAGCGAGGTCACACAGGCAGGCGCCGACGGCGAGAAGGAAGTCACCTATAAGGTCAAGTATGTCGACGGCAAAGAGGACAGCCGCGAGAAGGTCTCCGAGAAGGTCACCAAGGAGCCCGTCACCGAGCTCGTAACCAAGGGCTCCGGCAGCTCGGGCGGCAGCGGCAGCGGCAACTCCGGCTCCGGTGATTCCGGCAGCGGCTCCGGCGAGTCCGGCGGCGGCGACAGCGGTTCCGGCGGCAGCAACGAGCCTTATGAGGTCTCCAGAACTCCCGTTCCCGACTGCGACGGTTCCGGCCACGGCTACTATGTCATCAACTGGTCCGACGGCAGCACCACTTACGAGGAATATTAATAGAAAACGACTCGCGGTATCATTACGGTACCGCGATTTTTCTTCGTCAAATCGCCGTGTTCTCGCGAAAAAAGTCGGAATTTTTCCGAAAACCCCTTATTATCCCGATAAATAGCAGATCATGTCTTTACTTTTTCTTTTTTAGAATATATAATAATAAAGTATGTATTATATAATACTAATACCTAATAAAAAGTAGACAATCTTTGCGGACTATTTTCCGCAATACTGCGTTGTCGTCCTTGCAAGGCGCCAGCCTTGCGGCGTCCTCCGCCTTGTCTTGCGAAAAATATCTTCGCAAAATATAAGTCTACTTTCTATCAGGAATTAGTATAAAAGATTTGGAGGAACGAAAATGAATCATAAGCTCAGACTGCTTGCCTTTATCATGTCCGCAGTCATGCTGATATCCTCGATGTCGCTGACGGCATTCGCGTCCGAGTACGACTTTGCGGATGTATCCGCCGATGCTGCAGCCGCCGAGACCGGCGACCCTGCCGTCGTCATCACCGGCGCCGATAACACCTCGACAGGCACAAGGATAAGCTGGAGCGCCGCAGACGGCGCGACTACCTACGGTATCTATCTCCGTGACGGCAGCAGGTACACCTTGCTTGCTCAGACCGCTGAGCTCAGCTATACCCACGCTCCGCTCGAGAACGGCAGGGAGTATATCTATTCTGTCCGCGCCGTGAACAGGAACGGTGAAGTGTTCGCTCAGTCAGCAGATTATTCGAACACCTTCTATGCTCCTCCCGTTATCAGCTCGCTTACCGCTGTGGATAACGGCGTCAAGATCGTTTGGGGAGCGACAGAGGGCGTTGAAGCCTACAGGCTGTACCGCGCCGCAGGCTCCTCCGGCTGGTCGAGGCTCGCCCTTGTCAACGGCAGCGAGTATATCGACTCTACCGCCGAGTCCGGTAAGATCTACACCTACACCGTCAGATGCGTCACCCCCGACGGCGAAAGATTCCTGAGCTACCACAACGAGGGCAAGACCTTCGGCTATGTAAAGACCCCCGCGATCACCTCGTTCAGCAACACCCTGACCGGTACAAGGATCAGCTTCGACAAGCCCGAGGGCGTAGCTAAGATCAGAGTATATTACAGGGGCGAGAACGGCTGGAACAGGATAGGCGAGACCTCCGATACCTCCATCGTCCACGATAATCTCACCGGCGGCACAACATACAAATACACTGTCAGGGGCGTCGACGGCAACGGCGATTTCGTCACCGACTTCAACACCGACGGCTGGGACAATATGTTCATCGAGCCTCCCGTCATCACTTCTCTTGACAACACCGACGAGGGCATCGTGATAAACTGGAGGGCTTGCGCCGGCGCCGAGAAGTACCGTATCTATTACTACGGCAGCAAGGGCTGGACAAAGATGGCTGAGACCACCGAGACCTCCTTCCTCGATACCGACGTCCGATCGGGCTATCACTACACCTACACCGTCCGCTGCATCACCCCCGACAGCACGGGCTTCACGAGCTACCACAACAGCGGCGCCAAGACTCTGTATATAGCTCAGCCAGCCGTCACCTCGTTCAACAACACCGCCACCGGCACCACCATCAAGTAGAACGCTCCCTCCGGCGACTATTCAACAAGAGTATATGTCCGCGGCGATTCCGGCTGGACAAGACTGACCCAGACGTCGTCCGACAGCTATACCCACGATAATCTCACACCCGGCAAGAGCTACACCTACACCCTCCGCTGCGTCGACGGCAACGGCGATTTCGTCACCGGCTTCAACAGCGAGGGCTGGACAAACACCTTTATAGAGCCGCCCGTCATCACCTCTCTCGACTGTCTCGAGAACGGTATACAGATCAGCTGGAAGCCCTGCGAGGGCGCCGAGAAGTACCGCATCTACTACTACGGCAGCAAGGGCTGGACAAAGATGGCAGAGACCACCGAGACCACCTTTCTCGACACCGATGTGCGCTCGGGCAACCACTAATCTCGTCCATCGAGAACACCGACGAAGGCGCAAAAATCACCTGGGAGAAGGTCAACGGCGCCGACTTCTACCGCATCTATTATAAGAACAACGACGGCGGCTGGACGCGTCTCGCCTCCAAGTATCTGACCGAGTACACCGATACCTCGGTCGCCGACGGCGAGACCCGCACCTACACCATCCGCTGCCTCAACGAGGACGGAGATTTCGTATCCGGCTTCAACACCGAGGGCTGGAGCAATACATACTTTGCCGCCCCTGAGGTTTCATCCGTTTCATACGACGGCAGCTACACCGTTGAGTGGCAGGGCAGGGAAGGAGTAGCCTCCTACCGCCTGTACCGCAGGACTCTCGGCAGCTCGTGGAGCAGACTCTTCGACAGCACCAAAGAGACCCGGTACACCGACAACGACGTTCAGAGCGACAAGATCTACGCCTACACCCTGCGCTATATGGACGCCGACGGCAATCTTATCAGCGGTTATCTCGACAAGGTAAGGTATTATAAGAACGGCAAGCCCGTAAGCGGCAACATCTACGACAACGGTACCTACGGCTTTGAGGACGGCTATCCGCTGATCGGTCTGAACCGCGTCGACGGCTACCTCAGATACTACAACTCCCAGGGCAGGATGTACCGCGATACCGTCGTGGGCAACTCCTCGGTCGGCTACTACTATACCGATCCCGACGGCATCTGCATCGAAAGCGAAGAGATGCGCCTTGCGGCAGAGTTCATCGAGAAGTACTGCAAGGGCGAAACGATGAAAGAGAAGATGAAATACGCCTTCCTCTATATGGCTGAGAACTATCCCTACGAGCGCGTTTACGACGATACCCCCTCGAGCGCCGCGGATATCCCGCCCTTCGCGATCGAGCTCTTCTCCCTGCACAAGGGCACCTGCTACCGCTATGCCGCGGCTTATGCCTGCGTCGCCAAGATAGCCGGTTACCGCACGCGCTTCGCCTACGGTATGTCCGGCGTTCTGCAGCACGGTTGGACAGAGGTTTATGTGGACGGCTCGTGGCTGATCTGCGACGTCGACGCCCAGCTCCCCGGCTACGGCTACGAGGATTACGCTCCTTATATGATGAGCACGCATATGTGGGTGCTCGACAAGTACTGGTACTCCGAGCTGACCCTTAAAAACGGAAAGGCTGTCTGGACCCCGATCCAGTATTTCTGATAGCTTAAAAAAATCATTACATTAAATGTATCCCTGCTGAGCTTTTGCCCGGCAGGGATGTTTTTTATATTGATTATCCATTAATTTCGTTAACATAATTATATAATGATTACAAATAGGGATTATCCTCAACAATCCGCCCCAAAATCTTCTTTTTGTCGTGATATTTCATGAAAATGCAAATACTGTCTTTACTTTTTCAAATATGAATTATATAATGATTAGGATTGAACAATTATGATGTTTATGAGTAAACAGATATAATGTTCCAAAATGCTTTGGAGGTATGATAATGAACAAAAGCTTCAGAATTTTAGCGTTCATCCTTGCGGCTGTCATGGCTATGTCCGCGTTCTCGTTCAGCGCGTTCGCAGCCGAGTTTGACGAGGCTGATGTGGCTGAGGATATCGCCGTCACAGAGACCGGCGAGCCCGAGCCCGAGCTCAAGACCGCAGAGATCACCGACGTTACAAACACAGCGTCCGGTTCCATCATCAGCTGGAAGGCTGTAGACGGCGCTGCAAAGTACGCCCTGTACACCCACAAGGGCGACGAGTACAAGCTGCTCGGCGAGACAGGCGACCTCAATATCGCTTTCGGCCCGCTCGAGAATCTCAAAGAGTACGTCTTTGCCGTGCGAGCTATGGACGCCGACGGCAATTTCATCACCGATTATTCGGCAGATTATTCAAACATTTTCTACGCGCCCCCGGTCATCACTTCTCTGACCGCAGAGGCAAACGGACTCAAGCTCGTTTGGGGCGGCTATGAGGGCGTCGAAGCCTACAGGGTATACCGCAAGGTCGGTTCCTCCGGCTGGTCGAGGCTCGCTCTTGTCAACGGCACCGAGTATCTCGATACCACCGCCGAGTCCGGCAAGATGTACACCTACACCGTGCGCTGCACCACTCCCGACGGCGAGACCTTCCTCAGCCATCACAACAGCGGCGTTTCCTACAGCTTCGTAAAGACCCCCGTCATCACCTCGTTCAGCAATACCCTGACAGGCACCAGAGTCTATTTCGACAAGCCCGAGGGCGTATCGAAGATCAGGGTGTATTACAGGGGCGAGAACGGCTGGAACAGGATAGGCGAGACCTCCGACACCTCTATCGTACACGATAAGCTCGTCGGCGGCACAACATACACCTACACCGTCAGAGGCGTTGACAGCAACGGCGATTTCGTCACCGACTTCAACACCGACGGCTGGGAGAATATGTTCATCGACGCTCCGGTCATCACATCTCTGGATAACGTCCCCGAGGGCGTTAAGATCAACTGGAACCCCTGCGCCGGCGCTGTGAACTACCGTGTATACTACTACGGCAGCAAGGGCTGGACAAAGCTCACCGAGACTAAAGAGACCTCCTTCGTCGATACCGACGTCAGATCCGGTTACCATTACACCTACACCGTCCGCTGCATCACCGAGGACGGCACAGGCTTCACCAGCTACCACAACTCCGGCAAGAAGTCCATGTTCGTCAGCGTGCCGCAGATCACCTCATTCAGCAACACCGCCACCGGCACCAGGATCTCATGGGAGATCCCCGACGGCGCCGACGCGATCAGACTGTATATGAAGTCCGATACAGGCTGGAAGAGACTCACCGAGACCACCTCCACCAACGTGCTTCACCAGAGCCTCACACCCGGCAAACAGTATGTTTATACCGTTCGCTGCGTAGACAGCAACGGCGACTTCCTCAACGACTTCAACCACGACGGCTGGACTAACACCTTCATCGAGCCCCCCGTCATCACCTCTCTCGATAACGTCGTGGGCGGCGTTATGATAAACTGGAACCCCTGCGAGGGCGCCGAGAAGTACCGCATCTATTACTACGGCAGCAAGGGCTGGACAAAGATGGCGGAGACCACCGAGACCTCCTTCCTTGACACCGACGTAAGATCCGGCAATCACTACACCTACACCGTCCGCTGCATCAGCGCCGACGGCAGCACCTTCACCAGCTATCACAACTCCGGCAAGAAGGTTCAGTATGTAGCGGCTCCCGAGTTCTCATCCATCACCAACACCGAGGACGGCGTATTGCTCAAGTGGGACGCTGTTAACGGCGCCGACTTCTACCGCATCTATTATAAGAACGAGGGCGGCGGCTGGACCCGTCTCGCCTCCAAGTATCTGACCGAGTACCTCGATACCTCCGTCAAGAACGGCGAGACCCGCATCTACACCATCCGCTCCTTACAGGAGCCCGATACCTTCGTCTCCGACTTCAACCACGACGGCTGGAAGAACACCTTCTTCGCTCCTCCCGTCATCAAGTCAGTCGCAGGTGAGGGCAGCGGCTACCGCGTCAGCTGGGACGCCGTATCAGGCGTAGCCGGCTACCGCCTGTACCGCAAGGAGTTCGGCGGCTCATGGGCAAGACTGTTAGACAGCACCCCCGAGACCTCCTATCTCGATAACACCGCCGTTATGAGCAAGGTGTATTCCTACACCCTGCGCTGCGTTGACGCGAGCGGCGAGACCGTCTCCGACTTCATCTCGAACAATCCCTACTACTACAACGGCAAGCTCGCCGACGGCAACATCAACGTCAACGGCACCAGCTTCTACTTCGATAAGGGATACCTGCGCGCAGGCTTCCAGAAGATAAACGGCAAGACCTACTACTACAGCAAGAACGGCGTCCTGATGAAGGACGGCATCGTCGGCTCCGACGCTGACGGCTACGCCTATGCCGATAAGAACGGCGTTGTCGACTTCAACTACCGCGGCGCTGTCACCACAAACGGCGTCGACTGGATCGTCGAGGACGGCAAGGCTTACAAGGTCGCCGATGACGACGACAGGACGCTCTTCCGCGCCATGAAGCTGGTCGCAAAGGTCACCAACAGCTCCATGAGCAAGTCCGAGAAGCTCCGCGCGTGCTTCGACTATCTGCAGAACAACGACGACTACACCGAGATGAATCCCCGTATCCCGGACTACACCGGTATGGACTGGATGATCGTCTACGCCAACGATATCTTCGTCGACGACCGCGGCAACTGCCTGAGCTACGCCGCTGCCTTTGCTTACATGGCTAAGGCTATCGGCTACAAGAACGTCTACGGCTGCAACAGCGGCGGTCACGGCTGGGCTGAGATCGAGGGTCTGATCTACGATCCCGAGTGGGGTATGCACAACTTCAACTACAGCTACTACGGCATGAGCTACGATGAGCCCTGCGATGTAGCGTACGCTGCGGGTATCTCCGCAGGCGAGCCCTTCATGCACATCAAGATATCCTGATCAGTCAGATAAACTACCTTAGGCGACGCCGTACGATTCATGTGTGCGGTATCGCCTTTACTCCCCGATGATTGAACAGTCACCGGGGAGTTTTTTTGCTTTGAAGGAATGAGCGACGGCTATGTGAAATGCGCGAGGAGCACGCTTTCTTGTTGAAAATGACGAAGAAAAATCATATCCCTGCTCTTGAATTTCTGCTTTAATATGTTATTATTTTAATGTATGTTTCCGTATTAGCATTATCACGCCCCGACGAATTTCGCATCCGCGTAAAAACGGTACGTGAAATTGGATAAATATACGGAGATTTGGGTAAATGTTCTTTGAAAGTTTTTTGCTGAGATCCCCAAAAACGCGATTATACTGCGGTTTTTCTCTTTTACAAGGGTACGTTCCAAATTGGGACAATGCATTTTTGTAATAAAGCTTGATTTTTATTTAACGATTTATTATAATATGTCTGTTAATTTTGAATAGTGGGATAATAGGGATTATTATGCTTTTCTCAAAGCTGATCCAACCCGGCATATGAACCGTTTCAGAAACAATTCTGCCGGATATGTATCCCGATCGCAAAAATCATTTCAGAAGAAGGGAAGACCAAGACCAACGAGACCGGTCTGCCTCTCGAGCCGCACGTTCATGTCAAGCTGCTCGACGCCGTCAAGTTCTATCAGGAGTTCGAGCTCGGCGAGATCACCAACAAGCGCAACTATGTCCTGCTTACACATGACTACAAGGGCTATGTCTCTCCCTGTGACGAGAACCACCACTATCTCGTCAACTACTCCGAGGACGGCGAGCACACCGTCAGGAGGAAGATCGGCGTCATACATTACAAGTATTGATCCGGTATTGATTTGGTATTATTGCTTTTTTAAAAAGCGTTAAGGCAATACCGCATAATTCAGGTGTGCGGATTGTCGAGATACATTTTTCGACATATTGGACAAATAATCAGTTCGCATACTGACGTATGGGTGCTGATTTTTGGGCGATATGGCGAATAAATTAGCCGGCAAGGCGTGCGCCGTGAATTGTGCGGTGTTGCCTTACTTCATTTTTTAAAAAACTCAGGAGGTAGAAAATGAAACGAGTTATTTCACTTCTCTTAGCTGTAGTGATGCTCTCCGGCATCAGCGTTGTCGCTTATGCCGATGAGACCGAGGCTAAGACCTACAATTACGTTGCCTTCGGCGACAGCATCGCTTCGGGCTTCGGCCTTTCCAGCGAGAGCGGCGACCTTCCAAGCGACCCCGCTATAATGGTTACCGAAGACCTGATCGCTGACCCTGTCAAGGCAGCTTATCCCGCTGTTTTCGGCGAGCTTCTCAACGAGATCGGCGAGACCTACGGCTACACCACCAAAGCCACTAACCTTGCAGCTACCGCTTACCGCGCTCAGGACGTCACCCGCGCTCTCCAGACCGAGGGCTTCAAGGGCGAGATCGCAGAGTGGATCTTCGAGAAATTCAACGGCGAGGGCTCAAGCGCTCCTCTGGCGGATTATCACGATATCTTCAACAAGTATCTCTCCGAGGCTGACCTCGTAAGCGTACAGCTCGGCGGCAACGACATGGTTATGGCTATCCTCGAGCCGTGCGTGTTCAGCGATAACCCCATCATGCAGGCTGTCGGCATGGCTGTCATGCTGACTCTGTTCGGCGAGGACGCCAAGACCGTCGCAGGCGGCGCTCTGATGGTTCTGTCCAAGGCTGATGAGATCACCGTTGAGGACGCTGTCGAAGCAGCAAAGTATTTCTCCGGTGTTGTAAAGAACAAAGAGTCTTATGTCGTTGACTCTGCAGCTAACGTCAAGACTACCGTAGAGACCATCCAGAGCATCAACAGCGACGCTGACGTAGCTCTGGTAGGTATGTTCAACCCCTACGGCAACTCCCTCGAGTACAAGGGTCAGGTCCGCGACCTGTGCACCGTTATCTCCAACATCTTCTCTGCTTCTCTTGCTCTCGCAGGTGAAAACTGCGGCAAGTACGGCGAGGTAGACGTTATCGACGACGAAGAGATCGAAGGCAAGAACGAAGAGTTCACCGAGAATGTTGAAGAACTCAGCGCCTGCGAGAAGGGCACCGAGCGCTTCAAGGCTCTGCTCGGTATCGTTGCAGAAGAGATCTCTTATCCGCTCCAGTACCTCGCAGTAGGCAGAAACGTAGATTCTCAGATCACTTCTCTCAACGAGAAGCTGAAGGCTATCGCTGACGAGACCGGCGCTATCTATGTAGACGTTTACGGCATCGACAACGAGTGCAACCTCGATCCCCATCCGGACGAGAACGGCCATAAGCAGATCGCCAACATCATGAGCTACACCCTCAGCGACACCATCCTCTCCCGCATGGGCGTTGAGATCGACCCCGAGTCCGAGCAGGATCCTGTCATCGGCGACGCTGACGGCGACGGCCAGATCACCATCATCGACGTTACCCTCATCCAGTGCTATTACGCCAACATGATAGATATGTATCTCGGCGTAAGAGTCCTCGATATCGACTGCGACGGCAGCGTTACAGTCCTCGACGCCACATGGATCCAGCGCAAGATATTAGCTATGCCTATGCCCGGCTACATCAACAGCCGCTTCTGTCACCATTATTCTCCCTATATGTATCCCGGTTACTATCCTGTTTTCGGATATTATCCCGGCTGCTATCCCGGATACTTCCCCGTTCACTAAGCAAATATTCAGGAGGCTGTCTTCGCGACAGCCTCTTTTTTGCCGATAAGACCGACAGTCATTGCGAGGACGCGCGCGTCATTATTCGCCTTTTAGAAAAGTATATCTAACCCTATTAGCCGGAAAAGATAAAGGCACACATGCCCAATCCCACAAGCAGAGAATACCTGTATCACTTACTCCAAACGGTATTTCCGACAGGGGGATTACCACGTCGGGCAATAATAAGGTGATTTGTAGTGCCCTCCTCGTAATGACAATTGGTTTTTCTACAGACTGGGAGGCTGTCTTCGCGACAGCCTCTTTTTTTGTCATATACTGCAGTTTACTAAAATAATCGTATTATTAATTGAAATTGCGGGAGATATGTGTTATCCTTATTATGAATAAGTATGAATCTGATTTTTGACCGGATATTGATTTCAAAAAGCCCGTTAACATCCGCCGCGGCTTGATTGAGATCGTACGCGGCGATGTTGCGGATACGGATGACGTACTGCCGACCGCTGTGAATGATCTCAACCAAAGCTTTACCGTACAGGTCGACGGCGCCGACGCCGTGACCTACAGTCCGCTGACCTACTGCAGCAAGGTGCAGCAGTCCCCGGACGACGCAGAGCTTGTCAACACAACCAACGCCCTCTATCTGTACTGGGTCGAGGCGTATGAATACTTCAATCGTAATCAGGGAGGTAACTGATGGAAAAAGAACAGTATAAACGCGCTGAGCTCGAGCTCATCAAGTTTCAGACCGAGGACGTTATCCTTTTGAGCAATCCTCTTGAAGAGGAAGATGAAACACCTATAAGAGGTTGATCCGAGCGCCTCATACTATTATTCCGGCAATTGCAAAAGCCTGTAACCGGGATATCGGTATAAGTCCTTTATCAGGGAACAGCACGATATAGCAGCATATACAAAAACACCTCGCAGCCAAATGCACAGCTGCGAGGTGTATTGTTTTGTTTAAAAACGTCATTGCGAGGGCGCAAGTGCTCGCGCTGCGACTCCTCCTCTCCCCAAAAAGCAGGGGCTTTTCGGGGACCCCGTGAGACCTCCTCGGAATGACGATTTGTATGCGCCCGTGGCAATCTCAACCTATTAAAAGGGGTAAAATACCTCGCTGCCTGCAGCGGAAGTGCCCGCAGGGGAGGATTTATCCTCTTAGGATAATACCCCCAGAGCATAGCGAGGGTAAAGTGTCCGGCGGACACTTTGGTGCTTACACCGGGGAAGTTTATTCGTTGATTCATTCTGCGGCGGTGTCGCAGATCAGCCGACAGGCTTACTGAGCGTTTTCGTCGCCTTGATCATGTTGATGATCACAGCCGTGATGATGGTCGTGATGATGGTCGTGATCGTGCCCGAGCTTCTCGAGCTTTTCCTTCACCTTTATCGCGCGCAGGGCGTAGATGTAGTCGAGCAGTACCGCCTTGAACTCCGAGGTCGGCAGCTCGAGCTCTCTTCCGTCGAGATCGTTCGTTATCCTGCAGGTATCCCTGTTTATCTCGAGGGAGAAGGCGTTGCCGGAGAAATCCGCAGATTCCTCAGATCCGGGGTCTACGTCATTCGCCGCGGCTAAAATATCGCGCCGAAAACTCCTCTCCGCAAGCAGGAATTCACCCAGCAGATCGTATTTTTCGTCCTCGAAGACCACATAGGGGAGGGGGCGCTTGTGCTCAGTTATCTTGATCTCGTAATTCATAAATCAGTCTCCTTCATAGATCGGGAAAGCGCTGGTGATTTTCTTGTCGGAGTTGAGGTACATATCTATCTCCAGATCGCCGCTGTAACCTATCCAGATCGAGCCCTTGGGATTGCTCGGGTCGTCTAAAGCGTCGTCGTAGGCGGTGTTTATCGCGTCTACCACCTGCTGCGGAGACCAGCTCTCGGGGAAGAAGGAGCTGAACCCGTTCTTCTTTACCCCGTCTACCTCGACCTTGCCGGTGAACACGCCGTTCTCGTCGACCTTTGAGCGCGTGCCGTCTATGACTTTGCCCTTGCTGTCGGTCACCATCGTGTAGTGATAGCCGGTAGCCTTGCCCTTGCCGTTGATGGTGCCGTCAAAGATATGCTCGAGCGTCTTCTTCGCAAAGTTCCCGGTGTTTTTCAGCTTCTTGACGTCCGCCATCGTGTAGGTCGTCTGTGAAGACTGCTTGTCTGTGCCGGAGTCGGATTTAGCTTCCGATTTGGATTCTGCTTTAGAGTCAGCCTTAGAGTCTGATTTGGAGTCAGCTTTTGAGTTCTGCTTTGCAGGGGCTTCGGTCTGCTCTTCGGTATCCGATACCTTCGGCGAGAAGTTTACCGAGAAGCCCGATTTATCCTGATTCTCCGTCAGCTCAACGCTGCACCCTGCCGTGAAAGCGAGGAGCAGCACCGCGAGTATCAGGGCTGTCAGCCTTTTGATCTTGTTCAAGTATATCACCTCTGTGGGGAAGGATGAAGGGGTCGCGCGGGATTATCGCTTGCGGTATCAGTAGATGATGACGGGAGTGCCTGTCGGGATGTTGTCGTAGAGCTTTGTCATAGCGCCGATGGGCGTGTTGACGCAGCCGTGGGAGCCGTCGCCCTTGTAGATCGGGTTGCCGTACTCCGAGCGCCAGTCTGAGTCATGTATGCCGTAGCCGCCGTAGAAGGGCATCCAGTAGTCGACATGACTGTTCCATGTGTCGCCTACGAGATAGGTGTCGGTGTCCTTGTACTCGATCTCATAGTAGCCGGTGGGGGTATCGTGGGTGCCGTAGTTGCCTGTGACGACCTCGGTAGTCACGACCTGTCTGCCGTCCTTGTACGCCCACATATGCTGCTGGTCGATGCTGACCTCGATGTAGGTGTCGCCGACATACTCGCCGTAGGCTGTATCGGTGATCGTCGCGCTCTTCTTGTTGCTGGTGCCCTCTATCACGGTAGAGCCGCTCTTGTAAATCGAGCGCACGCGGAAGTAGTAGGTCTTGCCCACGGGCAGCTTGGGGGTGTTGTAGTACAGGCGCGGCGTGGTGAACTGCAGCTCAAAGGTAGAGTTATCGGGGCTTGTGGACATATAGACCTCGTAGTGGGTGGCGTAGGGGTTCTTGTTCCAGCTCAGGTTCACGCGTCCGAGGCGCGAGGTGATGGAGTAGTTGGGGCCGCACAGACCCGCGATGAAGGTCATCGAAGCCGCGTCGGAGCTGTAAGAGGTATCGTACAGCTCGCGGAAGCTCTTCACGCGGTAGCGGTAGGTCTCGCCCTGAGTAACGTCGGTATCCGAGAAGGTGGT
>ONPE01000054.1:0-1917 GCA_900319615.1 uncultured Eubacteriales bacterium | reverse complement strand
CGGTAGATGCGGTAGCCGGTAGCCTTTTCGTTGCGATCCCAGTCTATCTCGAGAACGGTGGAGGAGCGCCATTTGGTGAGCCCCGTCACCTTTGCAGGCTGGGTAGCTGTCTTTTTGAGAGTGGTCTCGCCCTCGATGATCTTGCCGTCATACTCGATATAGGCGCTGACCTTGAAGTGATACTGCGTGCCCTGACGGAGCTTTCTCACCCAGCAGGAGTTAGTATCCACGTCGGCGTATCTCGAGAAGTTCTTGTGGTTGTCGGCGTTGAGATAGTAGACATAGTAGCCGCTCGCGCCCTCGACGGGATCCCAGTTGAGCAGGCAGCTGTCGCTCTCGTAGCTGTCTCTCGAGAGATTATATACCCTGCCTACGGTAGGCTCGGTGGGAGCCTCTGTGGGAGCCTCGGTAGGAGCTTCGGTCTCGGGCTGTGCCGCAACATCGGCGAGCTCTGTATCCTCTTCGGTGCTCTCTTCAACGGTCGGCTCCTCTGTGAGCTCCGCATCCTGTACGGCGGCGGTCTCAGCCGGGACGTCTGTCTCTTCCGCTGAGACGCTCAGCACGCTGAACAGGCTGAGCACCAAAAGCACGGCGAGTAAGACTGATAATGTTCGTTTCATGATAATCCTCCTCTTCACTGCTGCTGTACCGCTCCGCGTCGGCATACAATCCAAAAAACTAAGGGATGATTTGTACAGGTTGTACAAGGAGTGATAAAAAGCAGGGACAGCCCATTTACCGGAGCCGTCCCTTTCGTCTGTTAACCGTATTCGATTTCACCTGACCGTCAGCTCATCCAAGGTCTTCTCTTTGTTCAGCACGTTCAGGTCTATGTACTGCTCTCCGCCGCTGCAGCCCTCGAGCCTGCCTCTGTTGAGGTACTGCCAGATATACCAGTCGCCGTGATAATTCCAGCTAAGCGGCGTGTATAAGCTCGAGATCCAGAACTTGTACTCAGGGGCGAGATCCGAGAGATACTTTTCGTATATGCCGGCGCCGGTGTAGATCATGGGCTTTACCCCGTACTTGTCCTCGACCGCGTTCAAAAAGACGGTCAGCTCGCGGATAACGTCCTCCTTTTCGGGGGGATTCTTCTCCTTGTCGCCGTAGTATTCCACATCTACAACAGGCAGCAGACGACCCTTTATATCGTCGCCGACAGCCTTGATGAAGTTCTCAGCCTGAGTGCTGCCGGGTGAGTCGAAGGAGAAGAAGTGGTACGCGCCCGACGGCAGACCTGCTTTGAGGGCGTTCTCCCGGTTCGAGGCGAATCTATCGTCCTGCAGCTTGCTGCCCTCCGACGCCTTGATATAGACGAACCTGATATCCTGCTCCTTCAGCTTTTCCATATCGACGTCCGCCTGATAAGACGAGATATCCACGCCTATGGTGCTGTTGCTTTTGTCTACGAACCACTCGTTGATGAAGACGATCTTCATCTTCGCGAGGATGAAGACCGTGAGGAAGATCACAAGCAGCACGGCGGCGATGATGATGACGATTTTAAGCAGCTTTTTCATAACAGCTCACCCGACCTTGTCCGAATTACAGGATAATTATACCGTATCTTTTGCGAATAAGCAACAGCTATTAATGCCCCCGTGATGACAAATTATTTCGGTTGAGATTGCCACGGGCATGACACGCGTGTCAATGCCCTCGCAATGACATTAATATGGGTTGAGATTGACACAGAACGTATACAAATCGTCATTCCGAGGAGGTCTCGACCGACGTGGGAATCTCAACCTTATCCCTTACGCACTTCGAAATTAGTATTGGTAATCGGTTGAGATTGCCACACCCCATAAATGGGGTTCGCAATGACAGTAATATAGGTTGAGATTGCCACACCCCGTAAATGGGGTTCGCAATGACAGTAATATAGGTTGAGATTGCCACACCCCATAAATGGGG
>ONPE01000070.1 GCA_900319615.1 uncultured Eubacteriales bacterium | reverse complement strand
CTGAGCAAGGTGTACATCCACGCCTTCTTAGACGGACGCGACGTTCCCCCCAGCTCGGCAAAGGAATATGTCGCTCAGGCTGCAGCCAAATGCGAGGAGATCGGCGTAGGCAAGATCGCCACCGTCATGGGTCGTTACTACGCCATGGACAGAGATAACCGCTGGGAGCGCGTCGAGAAGGCGTATTCCGCGATCGTCTACGGTGAGGGCGTTAATGAGAAATGCCCGGTAGAGGCTGTTCAGCACAGCTACGACAACGGCGTTACCGACGAGTTCATGATCCCCGCTGTCATCGAGGGCGGCGACACCGTCAAAGAGAACGACAGCGTCATCTTCTACAACTTCCGTCCCGACAGAGCGCGTGAGATCACACGTACCTTTGTCGACGACGATTTCACGGGCTTCGAACGCAGGAACGGGCGCTTCCCCGTTTACTACGTCTGCATGACCCAGTACGACGCCACCATGCCCAATGTTGACGTCGCCTTCAAGCCGCAGAAGCTCGTCAACACCATGGGCGAGTATCTCTCAAAGAACGGCAAGACCCAGCTTCGCATAGCCGAGACCGAGAAGTATGCTCATGTCACCTTCTTCTTCAACGGCGGCGTTGAGAAGCAGTACGACGGCGAGGATCGCATCCTTGTCAAGAGTCCTGCCGTGCCCACCTACGACCTGCAGCCCCACATGAGCGCCTATGAGGTCACCGAGAAGTGCGTCGACGCCATCAAGAGCGGCAAGTACGACGTTATCATCCTCAACTTTGCAAACTGCGACATGGTTGGACACACCGGCGTGTTTGAGGCGGCTGTAAAGGCTGTTGAGGCTGTTGACTGGGGCGTCAAGAAGGTGACAGACGCCATAGCAGAGATGGGCGGTGTGACCTGCATCACCGCTGACCACGGCAACGCCGACAGGATGATCGACTTAGACGGCACACCCTTCACCGCGCACACTACTAATCCCGTGCCCTTCTGCGTAGTCGGCTATCCCGAGTGCAAAGAGCTCAGAACCGGCGGCGTGCTCGCCGATATCGGCCCCACCATGCTCGACATCATGGGTCTCCCCCAGCCCGAGGAAATGACCGGCAAATCCATGATCATCCGCTGAGCAGCTTGAAGCTGTACCCCTATCCGGCAGCTTGAAGCTGCACCCAAATCCGGCAGCTTGAAGCTGCACCCAATTCCGGCAGCTTGAAGCTGCACCCAATTCCGGCAGTTTGAAGCTGCACCCAAATCCGACAGCTTGAAGCTGTACCCAAATCCGACAGCTTGAAGCTGTACCCCTATCCGCCTTTTAAAAAGTGTTATCACCAATATACTCCTTCAACGGCGGGTCAAAACTGCATTATAATAACTAAGCTCCCGAGGTATGATAACTTCGGGAGCTTTTATTATGCATCGTTCAGTTTATTGCAGAATTCTTTTATCTTCGCCTCATTCTCCTCCGATGGCTTATCCTTCGGGTCGACGAGGATCAGCTCGGCTTCAAGGCTCTCGACGCCCAAAAGCTTTTTGAGCTTTTCTATCGCCTTATCAGCGCCGCCGCCGGCATAACAAATTACCGCCGCTATGCTTTTTGCTGCGTTCAAAGCTTCTTCGTTCTGACAGATAAAGCTCCTGATCGGAGGAGAGATATTGCTCGCCCATACCGGGGTACCGAGGATTATCCTGTCGTAACCGCCGCTGAAATCATACGGCTGCAGCTTTGGCTTCTCGCCCATCACCGCTTTCATCCCGCCCCAAATGAACTTGCGCGCACCCTCGGACGGGTACTCTTTAACCGGGCGGATCTCAATCATCTCAGCGCCGAGCTTATCGGAGATTTTTTCGGCGACAGCTTTTGTATTGCCGCTCATAGAATAGTACACAATCGCTGTTTTCATAATACCACACCTTTCTTGTTGCAGACGGAGCAGAAAAAAACGGTTATTCACGTAATCGCTCTTTTTTATAAAAGCTATGCAATTATCTGCTCCATGTCTGTTTTGCTGAAAATGCTGAAGCGTTCATAAAATGCCCCGTGGAACCACGGGGCATTGTTAGTGTATGATTATTCCTCAGCCTTAGCTGCTTCGATAACCTTCTGAGCAACCTGAGCGGGGGCGTCCTCGTAGCGCTCAAACTCGAAGGTGAAGGTGCCGCGACCCTGAGTGCACTGGCGCATGAATACGGAGAAGTCTGCCATCTCAGCCATCGGGACCTCTGCCTCGACGATCTGCATACCGCTCTCGCCTGCGTTCATACCGAGAACGCGGCCGCGGCGCTTGTTGACCTCGCCCATGATGTCACCCATGTTAGCGTCCGGAACGTTCGCTTTGAGGGTGCCGACCGGCTCGAGCAGAGCGGGCTTAGCCTGCGGGATACCCGCCTTGAAAGCCAGCTGAGCAGCGGTCTTGAACGCCATTTCGTTAGAGTCGACGGGGTGATACTTGCCGTCGTACAGGGTAGCCTTGACGCCTACGACCGGATAACCTGCGAGAGGACCGGACTTGATGGAGTCGCGCAGACCCTTCTCGACAGCCGGGAAGAACTGCTTCGGAACAGAGCCGCCTACTACGGCGATCTCGAACTCCAGACCGTCGGAATCGCACGGCTCAAACTTGATCCATACATCGCCGTACTGGCCGGAACCGCCGGACTGCTTCTTATGCTTACCTTCTACGTCGCTCTTGCCGCGGATGGTCTCGCGGTAAGCAACCTTGGGCTGCTTGAGCTCGACCTCTACGTTGAACTTAGCCTTGAGCTTGGATACGACGACATCGAGGTGCTGTTCGCCCATGCCGGAGATGACCAGCTCTTTGGTCTCGGGGTTGGAGAAGAACTTGACGGTGGGGTCTTCCTCTGCCAGACGAGCCAGACCCTGAGCTACCTTATCCTCCTCGCCCTTCTTCTTCGGATATACAGCCATGGAGAAGGACGGAGCCGGGTAGTCGATGCCCTGCAGGATGACCTTGCGTGTGGGCGAGCAGAGGGTGTCGCCGGTGTTGGCGGAGGTCAGCTTCGGGATAGCGCCGATATCGCCTGCAACTATAGCGGAGGCGTCCTCCTGCTTCTTGCCGCGAACGGTGAGAACCTTCGTGATGCGCTCCTGATTGCCGGTGCGCATATTAATAAGGGGAGTCTCGGTAGATACCTTGCCGGAGACTACCTTGAAGTAGCTCAGCTTACCCACGAACGGGTCGGCAACGGTCTTGAAGATGATAGCGGCTGTAGCGCCCTGATCGGTGCAGCTGATCTCTACGGGGTCGCCGTTTACGTCTACAGCTGTCTCGCCGCCCTTATCGGCAGCTGTGGGAGCCAGCCATGTGATGCTGTTGAGGAACTGCTCGATGCCGAAGGTGGAGGCGGCGTCGCCGCAGAATACGGGGCACAGGGTGCCGTCCTTAACGCCCTGAGATACGCCTGTGATGATCTCCTCGGGGGTGAACTCTTCCTCCATGAAGAACTTCTCCATGAGCTCCTCGGAGGTCTCGGCAACAGCCTCTTTGATAGCCTCTCTCAGACCCTCAAGGCGATCGCCCATCTCGGGGATGATCGGCGTGGGTGTGGAGTTGCCCTTCTTATCATATTTATAAGCCTTGTACTCAAGCAGATTTATGTAGGTGTTCGCCTCGCCGTTCTCGATAAAGGGAACGATAACAGGGCATACCGAGGGGCCGAAGGTGGACTTGAGATCCTCGAGCACACGGTAGAAGCGAGCGTTCTCGTCGCAAACGCCGTTGACGAAGAATATCTTGGTCAGACCTTCCTTATCGGCAGCCTTGACAGCCTTCTCGGTACCGACGTTGACGCCGTCCTTTGCGGAGACGACGATCAGCGCGGTCTCGGCAGCGCGGTAGCCTTCATATACGCCGCCCTCAAAGTCGAACAGACCGGGGGTGTCGATGATGTTGATCTTGGTGTTCTTCCATTCTACGGGAGCCACGGCGGTAACGATAGATACCTTGCGGCGGATCTCCTCGGGGTCAAAGTCGAGCTGGGTGTTACCGTCGGCTATCTTGCCCAGACGATCGGATGCCTTAGAAAGATACAGCATAGCCTCGGCAACGGATGTTTTGCCTGCGCCGGAGTGGCCCGCCATAGCGATGTTAAGAATGTGTTTAGCGTCGTACTGTTTCAATTATAAAACTCCTTTCAAGAGTGTTCCTGAGGATCTCGGAACTCCTCCGATAATCCGAACTACCATAACATTATATAACAAATCGCCTGTCCATACAAGAACAACCGCGTCTCTGACAGAAAAATTTACTAAATATATAAAAACTACCTATAACCTTTATGCACTTTGCACAATACCAATTCTGTTCCTTATCTATCATACGTTATACAGTGTGTTGTAGGGTACGGCATTTATGACGTACCGCAGAATGACTGGGTTCTGAATATCGCATCAACGTATAGATAGGGGAAATAGTCGGCGTTCGTTCGGTACGTCGACAAGCGCCGTACCCTACCACTCTCACTGTAATGCTCAATTGAGCCAATCGAAGCATTGTAACAATCATGCTTCGTTAACTCTTCCACACCCTCCCTCATCGGAGAGGGAGGCATAATCGCTTCTATTAAATTATTAAAGCCCATGGCTCATGCCACAGGCTTTGTGCTTACCATTTGATCAGTTGGTCTTTACGTATACCTCTGCGCCTACGGGTGCGAGCGACAGCTTAGCGAGCTTGAAGAACTGCTTGCCGAACGGTATGCCGACGATGGTGATGCACCACAGCAGCCCGAAGAAGAAGTGGGTCGCCGCGAGCGCCAGACCGCCGAAGAAGAACCATATCACGTTCACGATGAACGAGAACGCGCCGCCCGTATAGACGACCTCCTTGCCGAAAGGCCAGAACGACACCCCTGACAGCTTGAAGCACTGTATCCCGACAGGTATGCCGATGATGGTGACGCACCATAATGCGCCCGTTATCCACCAAAGAAGCCCATTGATCAGCCCTCCGAAAAGGAACCACAGGAGATTACCGATAGTCCTCATTTGCAATCATCCCCTTGATATCAGATAAAACGCAAGAGCCGTACCCATCAGAGCGTGGGTCAACTCGCCCTTGCCGTAGCCCCTGACGACCTCGTCTATCGGCACGCGCTCATATGTGAGCAGCTCGTCGTCGTCGAGAGCCTGCTTGCCTGTCGCGACCAGATCGCGAGCCAAAAAGACATGGAAGCGGTTCTTGAACAGCGCGGGATTAGGGTAGCAGGTGCCGAGATGCTTAAGCTCCCCTGCCTCAAAGCCGGTCTCCTCGAGCAGCTCCCTGCGCGACGCCTCGGCGGGCTCCTCTCCCCTGTCGACGACTCCTCCCGGGAATTCGAGAGTCATGCTCTCTGACGAATGACGCCACTGACGAACCATCAAAAAATCCCCGTCGAGCTCAGGTATCACCATCGCCCAGTCGTGAGCCTCCATAGCGATGTAATCGCCCTTTATGCCGGTAGCGGAGACCTCGGCCTGTTCTATCACATCGAATACCGGTGTGTGCAGCAGCTTCCTCTTGCCGGTGATCTCCCATTTCAGCTTTTCGTTATCCATAGATCATTCCTCAAACAGCGGAGTCGAGAAATATCTCTCCGCGGTGTCGGGCAGAACGGTGACAACCGTCTTGCCGGGGCCTAATTTCTTCGCTAATTTCAGTGCCGCCGCTACGTTTGTACCGCTGGAAATGCCGCACATCAAGCCCTCCTCTCGGGCGAGCCTCTTCGCGGTCTCCAACGCCTCTTCATCCGTGACGACGTAGATGTGATCGTAGATATCGGTATTCAGGATGCCGGGTATCAGACCGTCGCCTATTCCCATCTGCACGTGTGTGCCGATGGTGCCGCCGGCTAAGATAGCGGCGTTCTCAGGCTCTACGGCCCATATCTCGATATCGGGATACTGCGCCCTGAGCACCTCGCCGATACCGGTGATGGTACCGCCGGTGCCGATGCCGGAGCAGAAGCCGTCTATCTCATCCGCACACTGCTGCATGATCTCGAGAGCGGTGTACTTCTTGTGCGCGCGGACGTTGTTGATGTTCTCGAACTGCTGGGGCACGAAGACGCGCGGATCCTTCTCCGCCATCTTCAGCGCTGTTTGCAGGCACTCGTCGATGCACGCGCCGATATCGCCTGCGTCGTGGATCAGCTTGACCTTCGCGCCGTAGTGCTTTATCAGCTTGCGGCGCTCCTCGCTGACGGAGTCGGGCATGATGATGATGGTCTTGTAGCCCTTGACCGCGCCTACAAGCGCGAGACCTATCCCCTGATTGCCCGAGGTGGGCTCTACGATGATGCTGTCCTTTGTCAGCTGCCCCTTCTTCTCGGCGTGGTTTATCATATTCAGCGCCGTGCGCGTCTTGATGGAGCCGCCGACGTTGAGCGCCTCGAACTTCACCAGCACCTCTGCGCTGTCTTTATCTACCATGCGGTTGAGCCTGATTAGCGGAGTCTGCCCAACCGCCTCTAATATGCTGTCGCTGATCATCCCGATCAACCTCCGATTATCTATTTTATAATACTAAATTTAAGGCAATACTGCACATGACACGTTGAAGCGAGCCGATAACAATGCAGTATCATCAGACGATGTTATCTGCGATACAGTACATAACGCGGACGATATATACTGTATCATCCTCATAGCGATAAAAGACCGTATAATCATCGCAGGGCAGATATCTGTAAATGTTCTCTGCCAATGCGGTTGACGACGAAAGCGCACCCGCCTCAGGAGAAGACTCCAGCTCATGGATGCGGTCGATTATCCCTTTGATGGTATCTGCGGCTGTCAGATCGTTTTCCAGATCATTTTGGACATATCTCTGTATCCCCTGTAGATCAGCCAGCGCCTCGGGTGAAATCTGAATCGTAGTCATTGTAAACCAAACTCCTTTTCTACCTCGGATAAACTGAGCCAGCCTTTATCTCTTGCACTTTGCTCGCCCTTAGCCAGCTCGCCGAACAATTTCAGCTCTGCGGTCATTTTCTCATATTCCTTGATATCCACTATCGCGTATCTTCCCCTGCCGTTTTTTGTCAGAAAAACAGGCTCGCCGACAGAGATATCGCTCAATACCTCGTTGTAGTTTCGCACCTCCCTGTATTATTGATGTAATAAGTATAGCATAATTCTTCGTAAAATTCAACAGCAAACCACACAAAAGCTCCCCGAAGCAAAAGCACCGGGGAGTGAGAATAAATTGTTTTATCGTTGCGTGTGCAAAGAGTATTTTTTCTATCCGGTTTTCATCCTCGTCATGACGGCTCCGACAATTGCCCCGATCAGTACGATCGGTGCAACTCTGACAAATGCCCACTCAAAGGAATGGAATGCAGTCCCAAGGACCGCCGTTTCAGGATCGCTAAAATCCCATCCCAAGTACGGGCTGTTCAAGAAAAATAATACCGCTGTGATGAGTACGATCACAATTGCCAATGAGATAAAAAGCCAATGTGCTGTCTTTCTCCGTGATTGTTGTCTTTTGGAAAGCTGAAGGTTGATCACCTCCAGTTTTTGGGATAATACTTTCAGATCATCCGCCTTCGGTTCTGTAATTGCCTCCCCCAGCAACGTGCTGACCGGAGTTTCAAGTGCTTCGGACAGCGCAAGCAGCATTTCTGAATCCGGAACAGATAAGCCCTGCTCCCATTTTGAAATCGTTTGCCGAACCAC
>ONPE01000023.1 GCA_900319615.1 uncultured Eubacteriales bacterium | reverse complement strand
CGCAGGCGTCCTCCCCGAGGGCAAGAGCGGCATCATAGAGAAGCTGAAGGCGTACGGCAAGACTGCTATGGCAGGCGACGGCATAAACGACGCGCCGGCACTTACGGCAGCCGATACCGGCATAGCAGTGGGCTCCGGGTCGGATATCGCGATCGAAGCCGCGGACATCGTGCTGGTCGGCTCGAGCCTCAAAGAGGCCGCGGCGTCGATAAGGCTCTCGAGGCAGACCTTGAAGAATATCCGCGAGAATCTCTTCTGGGCGTTCATCTACAACGTCATAGGCATACCGCTTGCGGCAGGCTTATGGATACCGCTGTTCGGCATCAGTCTGAGCCCGATGTTCGGAGCCGCGGCGATGAGCCTGAGCTCCTTCTGCGTAGTGAGCAACGCTTTGAGGCTGAATCTGTTTGATCCCCACAAGCATAAAAAGAGCAATAAGGCGGCGGTCGAAATACCCGACGCCGTATTTGATAATACAAGCAAAGGAGAAACAAAAATGATAAAAACCACTGTCAAGGTCGAGGGCATGATGTGCCCGATGTGCGAGAAGCACGTGAACGAGGCTGTAAAAAAGAGCTTTGAGGTCGAGGAGGTCGTATCCTCTCACGACGAAGGAATGACCGTCATCACATCAAAAGATCCGCTCGATACGGACGCCGTTATGGCGGCGATCAACGAGGCGGGATACAAGGCGATCTCGGCACAAGCAGAATAAAAACCTAATTATTTTTTCGGGCAGCTCAGTGTTTTTGAGCTGCCCGAAAAGTTTTATGAATGTTTCATAAAATATTTATCTGCGATATATAGAATCCGTTCATTGAAAATGTTGATAATTTATAGTATAATATATACAAGGAATTCTCCACATTTATATTATTCCTGTGTCGACATTGTACAAGATGGGGGGGATGAAGTATGAAAAAGCTGTTATCTGCAACTTTGATAATCATTTTGGTTATCACGATGTGCTCCACCTGCGTCCTTTGCACAAGCGCGGCGTCGAACTTCGGCGTCAAGTACCCCACAAAGAATGATATAATCAAGAAGATGAACGAGCTGGATATCGACCTCTCGGGAGGCGACGGATACAGCTCGGGATACTCGCTGGATCCCTCAGGTTTTGCTCTGGGAGCGATGGACATCGCAAGCCAGAAAAAGGCGCTGAACTTCATCAACTTCTACCGCTACATAGCCGGCATCCCCTATGACGTCACGCTCAACTCCGAATACTCTGAGTACGCTCAGGCGGCTTCTCTCATCAACGCGGCGAACGGATATCTCTCTCACAAGCCGCCGCAGCCGTCCGGCATGAGCAGCAGTCTTTATGAAGAGTGCTATAAGTCCGCCGGCAGAAGCAACCTCGCGATGGGCTTTGACAACACAAGAGAAGCGACTATCTTCGGTTGGATGGATGAATCATACTCCGACAACATCGACCGCGTCGGTCACCGCCGCTGGATACTTAACCCGTATATGAAGGAGACCGGCTTCGGCAAGGTCGAGGATTTCTACTCGATGTACTCTTTCGACGATTCGAGAGAGGGAAGCTTCACCGGCGACTATGTCGCGTGGCCCGCGCCCAACACACCTCTTGAGATGTTCTCCGGCTCGGTGTTCTCGGTCAATCTCGGCGACGCATATGACGATCCGTCTATCGACAGGGTCAAAGTCAAGATAAGCTCAAAGACCTTAAGTCATGCATGGAGCATCAGCAAAAACTCCGGCTACGATCTGTATGTGAACAACGACAACTACGGTATGTCAAAATGCATCATCTTCAAAGTAGCGGATTTCACCGATGAGGATACGCTGAACGTCACCATATCCGGTATTTACAAAGATGGTAAGGAATCGCCGATTCAGTATACCGTGAACCTCTTCGCACTCTCAGAGATAACTGCCGATAGAACAACGATCGTTATGAAGCCCAAGACCATCGCCGAAACAGGCGTCACGGCGCGCTCCGATCTGATGTCGGAGGAACCGTACATCGACTGGGGCTTTGATGCAGACGGCGCCGCCTTCATCACCACCGAGGATCAGATCTTCGCCAACAAGGTCGGCAGATGTCAGATCACCGCGAGCATACTCAACGATATCATGTCGGTCACCCTCGACGTCATCGTCAAGGACTCCGAGTTCCTGCTCGGCGACGCAGACGGCGACGATAAGGTATCCGTCACTGACGTCACGATGATCCAGCTGTATCTCGCGGGTATGTCTTCCGATAACTACTGCGACTATGACTGCGACGTTAACGGCGACGGCGTACAGGACATCTTGGATGTGACCTCGATACAAAGATACCTCGCCGGCAGATCGACCCCCTACGGCGTCGGCGAAAGCCAGCTTTGATCAACCGAATAAACTGCAAGGGAGCTGTTGCACAGTCTGCGACAGCTCCCTTTTTATTATGATTAGTATTATTCAAATAAGCGGAACAAGCCGTTATCCGGATCGTATGTGAAAGTCATTTTTTCACCTGTGTACGGATGCTTGAAACAAAGATACGACGAGCACAGCATTATCTCGTCTGTGCGGAGCCTGCTGCCGTATCTCCGGTCGCCGGCAAGGGGCGTCTTACGCGACGCGAACTGCACGCGTATCTGGTGCGTCCTGCCGGTGTGAAGACGGATACGGAGCAGAGAGATATCCTCGCCGTCGGTCTGAGAAAAAGCAAGGGTATCGTAGGATAGAACAGCTTCCTTCACGCCTTTGCGCTCACGCTTGACGATAAAGCTCTTGTTCCTGCGCCGGTCGAAGTACAGCAGATCGCGCAGCTCGCCCGACGGCGGAGACGGTATCCCCTCTACGACGGCGAGATAACGCTTTTCGACCTCTCCGTTTCGGAGCATCTCCCCCATCCGCTTAGCAGCGTCGGGAGTCTTTGCGTAAACCATCAAGCCCTGCGTGGTGCGGTCGAGGCGATGAACTGGATATATCTCCCGACAGCCGGTCTCAGCCTTAAGAAGAGAGGGCATATCCGTCTTGCCGTCATGCTCTTCACTCAGCGCGCCGTAAGGCTTATACGCAACGATTATATATTCATCCTGATAATAGATTATAGGTTTCATTTTATTGTAAAGTCGGGAACGAGGAAATGACTCAATCTAAACTCCTCACTCCTAACTCCTCACTCCTAACTCTTAAAAGAGTCCGCTGATAACGCCGTCGTCGGAGACGTCAATCTTCTCTGCGGACGGCACCTTGGGCAAGCCGGGCATCGTCATGATGCTGCCGGTGAGGACAACGATGAAGCCTGCGCCGGCTGAGAGGCGGATATCCTGCACGTGGATGACGAAGCCCTCCGGAGCGCACAGCAGAGCCGCGTCGTCCGAGAAGCTGTACTGGGTCTTCGCTATGCAGACGGGAAGATTAGCGTAGCCCATCATGGTGAGCTTTTGGAGCTCTTTTTCAGCCTTGGTGGTGAAGGCGACATGGCTGGCGCGGTAGACGCGCTTTGCAACAGCCCTGATCTTCTTCTCTATCGGGATATCGAGCTCGTAGACAAAATCGAAATCCTCGTTGCTCTCTTCATCACAGAGTCGGATTACCTCGTCGGCGAGGTCGACTCCGCCCAAACCGCCGTCAGCCCAAACGGTGGAGATAACAGCGTTCACGCCCAGCTCCTCACAACGGCGCATGACCATCTTGAGCTCGGCGTCGGTGTCGGTCGGGAAGCGGTTGATCGCGACCACGGCAGGCAGATGATAGACGTTCTTTATATTATCAACATGGCGCAGGAGGTTGGGCAAGCCCTTCTCGAGCGCTTCGAGATTTTCGGGAGCGAGATTCTTCTTATCCACGCCGCCGTGCATCTTGAGAGCGCGAACGGTGGCGACGATGACTACCGCGTCGGGCTTCATGCCGGCGTAACGACACTTGATGTCGAGGAACTTCTCGGCTCCGAGGTCGGCGCCGAAGCCTGCCTCGGTAACGGTGTAGTCGCTCAGCTTGCGGGCGGTCTTTGTGGCGATGACGGAGTTGCAGCCGTGGGCGATATTCGCGAACGGGCCGCCGTGCACGAACGCCGGGGTACCCTCAAGGGTCTGAACAAGATTAGGCTTTATCGCGTCGAGAAGCAGCGCGGTCAGAGCGCCCTGAGCCTTAAGCTCGCCGGCTGTGACGGGCTTGTCGTCGAAGGTGTAGCCGACGATGATCCTGGAGAGGCGTTCCTTGAGATCGCGGATAGAATCTGCAAGGCAGAGGATCGCCATGATCTCGGACGCTACAGTGATATCGTAGCCGTCCTCGCGCGGCACGCCGTTTACCCTGCCGCCGAGACCGTCGGTCACGCAGCGCAGCTGGCGGTCGTTCATATCCACGCAACGCTTCCACGTGATGCGTCTGGGGTCTATATAGAGGCTGTTGCCGTGGTAGATGTGGTTATCTATCATAGCGGCAAGAAGATTGTTAGCCGCGCCGATAGCGTGCAGATCGCCGGTAAAATGCAGGTTGATGTCCTCCATCGGGACCACCTGAGCGTAGCCGCCGCCTGCAGCGCCGCCCTTGATGCCGAACACAGGGCCCAGAGAGGGCTCGCGCAGAGCGACGTTGGCGCTCTTGCCGAGTCTGCGCAGGCCGTCCGCGAGACCGATGGTAGTGGTAGTCTTGCCCTCGCCTGCAGGGGTCGGGGTGATGGCGGTCACGAGGATCAGCTTGTTGTCGCGATCCTTCTCCTTGAGGACGTCGAGGCTCAGCTTAGCCTTGTAATTGCCGTAGTATTCGAGATACTCCGAGGGGATGCCGGCTTGCGCGGCTATCTCCCCTATGTGCTTCATTTTACAGCTCTGAGCGATCTCAATATCAGTCATGTATGTCATCTCCGTCGGGTTTTTGATATATTATAGATTATTGATTATAATTCGTTATCCGATTTATTATAGCCCATTTGAGCCCGTTGGTCAATAAAACTTAAATAATTTCTTTTTTTCTGTCGAAAGCCCTTGCCATCCGTCACAAAATGTAGTATTATCTACGTAATTATCACATAGATATGGGGGATAATAGTTATGAAACTGTTAGAGGAAAGAATACTGAAGGACGGCATCGTGCGCGAGGGCAACGTGCTTAAGGTGGACAGCTTTGTCAACCATCAGATCGACGTCGACTTCATCGCAGAGCTGGCGAAGGAATTCAAGCGTCTGTACGAGGGCGAGGAGATCAACAAGATCCTCACCATAGAAGCGAGCGGTATCGGCATCGCCTGTATCGTTGCGCGCGAGTTCCACGTGCCGGTGGTTTTTGCCAAGAAGACCAAGACCATCAATATCGCCAACGACGTCTACACCTCACAGGTAGAGAGCTTCACACATAAACGCACCTACGATATCATAGTATCAAAGGACTTCTTGAAGCCCGGAGACAAGGTGCTGATCATCGACGACTTCCTCGCCATGGGCTCCGCTCTCAAGGGGCTTATCAGCCTCATCCGCGACGCGGGCGCAGAGATCGTCGGCGCAGGCATTATCATCGAGAAGGCGTACCAGCAGGGCGGAGATCTGATCCGCGGCATGGGCGTGCGCGTAGAATCGCTCGCGCGCATCAAGAGCATGGAGAATAATCAAATCGAATTCATCTGATTCCTCATCACCGAAATATCTGGAGGGATATATACGAAAAGCTACAACAAAATAATCATCTCGCTTGTGCTGGCGATAGTCATCGCGGCGACGGCTGTAGTGGCGGTACCGCTCGCGGCAAGAGCCGATAAAAGCGACGGCGATATCGCCGAGACCAAGGCTGTCGAGATGCCGGAGGGCGCCGGAGAGCTCATACGCGGCGAGGGCTTCATCCCAGAGGGCGAAACGAGGAATGTCTCTCCCCAGCCCACCGAGGATGAAGAGAAGATGAATTACACCGCCGACACCATCCCGGCTGTCACCGGACTCACCCGTCAGGGCGAGAGCAGGGACTCCATCCTGCTGAGCTGGGACGGCATCGCAGGAGTCAAGGGCTACCGCGTGTACCGCTGCGACAAGGCTAAGGGCGAGACCGACTACAGGCTGTTCTCGACGGTGAACGCGCCGTCTCTGTACATCCGCAACCTCGAGCCCGGCTCGCTGTACGGCTTCAAGGTCGCCGCGTTCATCACGGACGGCGAGGGCGAGGCTGCGCAGGCTGACTGTGCCACCGTACCCGAAGAGGTCGACGGTTTCAAGGTCGCCGACCAGACCAAGAGCAAGACCACCGTCACCTGGGATAAGCACGACCGCGCCGACGGCTACGTAATGCAGCGCTGCTTTAACGGCAAATGGGAGGATTATCAGACCTTCGACCCAGACACGACCGAGTTCACCGATGAAGAGCTCAAGGGCGGCAGGGCGTACTACTACCGCATCATACCCTACCGCACGGACAGCTTCTCCGACCTGAGCGGCAAGGCGGACACCGTCTACACCGTCGCGGGGCTGCTCGGCCCCAAGGACAACGGCTCCGAGTCGAAGCTGGGCAGAGTATCGCTCGACTACGATCACAACAAATACGCCGACGGCTATGACATCTACTACAGCAAGGACAAGAAGGACTGGGAGCACCTCGCGGACACCGAAAAAAAGCACTACAGCACCTCACGCCTCGAGGACGGCGAGACCTACTTCTTCCGCATCTACTCCTATAAAAACGTCGACGATAAAAAGATCACCGGCGGCTATACCGAGCTGGAGTTCGTCGCGAACAAGGAGATATATGACAGAAAGATCGGCGACACCTACATCGAGGTCAGCCTCGACGATCAGCATATGTGGTATATCGTTGACGGCGACGTCTACCTCGACAGCGACTGCGTCACCGGCAACTACAAAACTATGGATACCCCAAAGGGATACTTCGAGATACACGGCAAGGCTTCGCCCTGCACCCTGAAGGGCGACGACTATGAGACGCACGTTACCTACTGGATGCCGTTCATCGGCGGCGGCTGGGGTCTGCACGACGCCTCATGGCGCTCGAAATTCGGCGGCAGCATCTACAAGGGCGACGGCTCTCACGGCTGCGTGAATCTGCCGTCTGATATTGCAAAAAAGCTGTACGCTCACACCGAAGAAGGTACCCCCGTTATAGTTTATTGATAAAGCAAACCGCTCCGACCGGGGCGGTTTTTGTTTTGCTCCGTACAGTGCTGAGATCAAACCTTGACAGCAACCTGCCCCTTTCATAAACCGACTGATAAAAGGTCTGTGTAAACTGTTAAGTCCACACTACAAAATCCATGTGCAGTATTGCCGCAAAAAAGAGCCAAAGCTATAGACAAAAGATAAACGATTTGATACAATGTATGTATAAAATCAACGGAGGGTTGAAAATGAGCGTTATCGGCGAACAGATAAAGAAATACCGTATCCGGAAAAAATATACGCAGGAGAATCTCGGCAGCATGATCGGCGTCACTACTCAGGCGGTCTCTAAATGGGAGCGCGGAGGCACCCCCGACGCTGAGATCCTGCCGCGGCTTGCCGATGCGCTGGGCGTAAGCATCGACGCGCTTTTCGGTCGGGAGGATCAGGATCTGCAGCTGCTGCTGACCAAAAAGCTGAGCACTATGCCAAGCGATGAAGCCTTCCGCAGCGCGTTCAACTACTGCTGGTCGTTCATACCGGGGCTGACGGGCGACGAGAGCTTTTCGGAGAATTTGTACGACGCCTTTAATGGTCATCCCGACAAACAGGACGATCAGAGCTCGGTTTTTCTGGCGAAGCTCCTGCGTGACGACGGCATGACGATAGCCCGGATGTCAAACGATTTTCGCTACTTTTTCCTGATGGTACGTCCGCATGAGGGCGGCATCCTTGAACACTTTGAAAGCGAAGAAGCCATCAGGCAGGTTTTTGCTCTACTTTCAGACAAAAAAATACTGAAAACCCTATATTATCTTTATTCGGTGTCAAATATACCGGTCACAGCGCAGCTGATAAGTCGGGGCACCGGGCTGGAGCTGAGCGATGTTGAGCGCTGCATGAAGACGCTGTGCGAAAAGATGATCGTGCACCCCATGAAGATCGCCTCCGTCGACGGAGAGATCAACTCATATATCATCCGCTTTGAGGCTAACCTCATGCCGCTGCTTTGCTATGCGGATGAGATCGCCAAGGGCTGTCAGTATCCTTTCTTCGGTATGTGCGACAGAGAGAAGCCGATTTTTTAAACCATCTGTTGTATTTCTCTCCAATTTGTTGAATAAAGTATTAAACAGTTGCTTGAATCATATCGGGCAACTGTTTTATTATATATACAGAAGCAATAAGGAGAGGATCACCGTGAGAAGAGTTTTGGCGACACTGCAGTGCTCCGTTTACGGAGCGCTTGCCCTGTACCCTGCTCACAATTGTTTTTAACAAAAATGATCTGATGTTCACCGATAAAAAAAGGAGTGTGTACAATGAAAAGAATACTGTCTGTTATACTTTCGCTTGCGATACTGCTGTCCGCATCTGTTATATGCTTTGGTGCGGTGACCTACAACCCGACGGAAGCGTATACCGTCTCAGCCGATACGCCGACCTGCGAAGAGGCGATCCTCGCCTGTGGCGGCGACCTTGAGAATACTCAGCGGGTCTATTTTCAGCTTCCGGCAGAGGATCCGGAGCATCCTGAGTATGATTGGACGAACTATTACAACTCCACCGATCTCGGCTTAAACTACTGTCAGGTCTGCGTATTTTGGTGGTACGGAACAGGCTCGGAGTGGCCCGACGGGACAACAGCCAAGTGGGTCGGCTACAGAGCAAAGCTCGTCGATGCGGAAAACCGAATCTATGAGGCGGTTTTACCCGCAAGCGGCGTCCCCAATATCGTCTGGAACAACGGCGTCAACGGCGGAACCGATAAATCCGCAGAGATTTTCCGCTATGCTCATCAGCTGAAAGACTCCAATGTCGAGGGCGCCGAGGTCGGGGATTATGATACCCTGCCCGAGGGCTCGCCGGATCCCGACAGCATGGACGGATGCATCCAAATCAGCAGGATCAGAGACGATCTATCCGAGCTCCCGATCGGCGATGTCCGCAGCTCTGACTGGTATGTTTATTACGGCGACGGCTGCTACGGTAACTATCCTACAAACAGCCCGAGCTACCGCGGAAAGCACGCTTCATGTGTGAATCCCGAACACGACCATTCGGCAGATACATATATGATCGGCGACGCGGACACTGACAGAGATATATCCGTACTCGACGCTACCGTGATACAAAGGTTCATCAGCGAGATAGCCGTCTACTCCTGCGACGAACAGGCAGCCGACGTTGACGGCAACGGCTTGGATATAACCGACGCGACATTGATCCAGCGTTACCTCTCCGATATGGACGTACCCTATCCTATCGGAGAATTTGTCGAGAAAGGTAAGTTAGTATGAAAAGGTTTTTTTCATTAGTTTTAGTTATTACGATGATCACGATGATATTTGCCTCATGTTCCGACAGCGGAAAACCCACAGCAAGCACCCCCGATACGAAAGAGGAGCTCCTTCATGAGCTTGTCGTCAGAGCGCCCAAATCCTACGGCGAGCTGACCGCTACCTTCCTGAATACCGGCACCGGTGAAAAAACTCAGATGGATATGACCGTCACCGAAGAGGATGACAGCTGCAGCATCTACAGCTGCAAGGCGGACGTCAACAAGTACAACATGGTGCATCTGACGCGTGACGGGAAAGACAGCATGGACGTAGCCTTCAACAGCTTCATCAGCGGCTGGAACGTCAAGAACGATATGCTGCTGCCCTATACGGTCGGCGAAGTGCCGGTCTATGATCCGCAGTTCGAAACAAAGGTATTTCAGTTTGACGGTCGCGACAAGAACGTTTATATCCTGACTCCCGATGACTATGATGAAAAATCGTCCGAGAAATACTCCGTCATCTATATGTTTGACGGTCAGAGCATTTTGGCTACCGGCAAGGACAGAGGGATGGACAACGATATGACATGCTGGAACGTCGGCGAGCACGTCGCAGGCATGATGAAGGTCACCGACAACAAGGCGATCATTGTCGCGGTCACGAACAACGACATCTACAGGATGGATGAGCTGGTTCCCGATCTGGGCGAGATCAACATGGAGGACGAGCCCGCAAACATCAAGGCGGACGACCTGACGAAAAAGCGCGGCAGCGCCTTCGCCGATTTCATCTGCGATACGATCATGCCGTACATCAACGAGAATTATAACGTCTATACCGACCCAAAGCATACAGCGCTCGCAGGCAGCTCCTTGGGCGGACTCGAAACCTTCTACACGGTACTTTCCCATCCCGATAAATTCGGCACGGGCGGCGTGATGTCCGCGACCTTTGATATGTTCGCGGAAAAGGAATGGACAGAATTCCTCAAAGACAAGCTAAAGATGAAAAACGCGCCGTTCTTGTACTTCTACGCGGGCGGTTATCACACGGATAACGGCGATGTGACCGAGAAAATGTATAACGATCTGATCGGGAACGGCTACGACAAGGATAAGCTCGTATTCAACAAATATGAGCCCGGCGAGCATCTGATAGACTACTGGAGAAACATCTATCCCGAGTTTTTGGAGGCTGTATTCACGCAGAAGGTCGCGGCGCTGGAGCCCGGCGTCCCGGTCAAATACGAGGATACCACCGACCCCCTTGAAAAGTATCTCGAAGAATTAGAGCTTGATCCCAACGATATCAAGCCCGGCTATGTCTACTACGACAACAGCGAAACGAAATGGGAAAAGGTCTACGTGTACTGGTGGGGCGGCCTGGCGTTCAACAGCTTCACAAAGGATCCGTACTACTACGCCGAGTGGCCCGGCTTTGAGATGGAGCAGATAAACGGTACCGATATCTACCGTGTAGTGGCTCCCTGGGGGAACACCGGCATCATCTTTGACTCCGGCGTGACCGACAGGGAGGTCGCCGATGGCAAAGAAGCCTTCCAGACTACCGATATCCAATATAACAACGACATGATCGGTAAGCTCTACAAGATAGATATGTCGGTTGAGCCGGCTCCCGACCCCGGCGCCATGAAGACGAAGAACAGATACCCCGCAGGAGAATGGTCGGACTACTCCGAATAAAAGTTATTTAGGCAATACCGCATGATCCAGATGAGCGGTATTGCCTTATTATATTCACCTTAAATTTATTGCAGCGTGTTATTGACAACCGCAGAAGAAAAAGGTACTATATATCATGTGCAAAAAAATTGTCCGCCGAAGCCACCGGCGGCAAGGAGGTAAACTATGAAAAATACTGAAAAAACCATGGAAAAGATCGTAGCCTTATGCAAGGGCAGAGGCTTCGTATACCCGGGCTCCGAGATCTACGGCGGCCTTGCGAACACATGGGACTACGGCCCCCTGGGCGCAGAGCTCAAGAACAACATCAAAAAGGCATGGCTCAAGAAGTTCGTGCAGGAGAACAAATATAACGTCGGTCTCGACTCTGCTATCCTGATGAATCCGCAGACATGGATAGCCTCCGGTCATCTGGGCGGCTTCTCCGACCCGCTGATGGACTGCAAGGAATGCAAGACCCGTCACCGCGCCGACAACCTGATCGAGGACTTTGACGGCACCAACGTAGCCGGCTGGTCTAACGAGCAGATGATGGAATACATCCGCGAGAAGGGCATCGTATGCCCCAACTGCGGCAAGTCGAACTTCACCGATATCCGTCAGTTCAACCTGATGTTCAAGACCTTCCAGGGCGTCACCGAAGACAGCAAGGCTGAGCTTTATCTGCGCCCCGAGACCGCTCAGGGCATCTTCGTTAACTTCGCCAACATCCAGCGCACCACCCGCAAGAAGGTACCCTTCGGCGTGGCTCAGGTAGGCAAGAGCTTCCGCAACGAGATCACCCCCGGCAACTTCATCTTCCGTGTGCGTGAGTTCGAGCAGATGGAGCTCGAGTTCTTCTGCAAGCCCGACACCGACCTCGAGTGGTTCGACTACTGGCGCTCCTACTGCCGCGACTTCCTCTACAGCCTCGGCATCAAGGAAGAGAACCTGAGACTGCGCGACCATGAGAAAGAGGAGCTGAGCTTCTACTCTAAGGCGACCACCGACTTTGAGTACCTCTTCCCGTTCGGCTGGGGCGAGCTGTGGGGCATCGCCGACCGCACC
>ONPE01000253.1 GCA_900319615.1 uncultured Eubacteriales bacterium | reverse complement strand
CGCGGATACCTCAAATCTACTTCGGCGCTTATGACCCGAAGAACGGCTGCTGCGGCTCGGTCGCAAACATCATGGAATTGCCCCTAGCCTTTCATCCGAAGTATCAGGGCGGTATCATGGAAGAGGAGTGCAGCCGTATCCTCACCGACTTTTTCAAAAGGCTGAGATAATTCTTTATCAGAAATATAACACAATAATGTCAATTGTCATTCCGAGGAGGGATCTATCCCGACGCGGGAATCCCCTTGTCATTACTGCCGGTTGCCGTAGGAAGGGGACTGCCACGGGCTCGACACGCGTGTCAATCTCTCACAATGACAGTTCCTTATATAACAGCCCGACCCCGGTGAATTCCGGGATCGGGCTTTACTATGCTTATTTCACTTTCTCGACTTCCTGAGCGGCCGTCGGCGGATATCTCTATCGACGAGCCGAGGGTGAACGCGCCTGCCGCCATGATGACCTCGCTGTCGTAGCCGGGCATGGGCGACGGCTGAGGCGACACGAAGCTGTCTATCGGCGAGCCGCTCTGGATGCCTCGGCAAAAGGCGCAGAGCTTCTCGGGTGAGCCGAGGGTGATGACGTCGATAATATCGCCGCGCGCTGTCTTGTAAGACGGCTCCACGTCGTAGCCGAGCACCTCGAACAGCGCCGAGGCGAACACAGCCGTCTTGACCGCCTCTATCGACACGGCGGGGGCGTTGTACGCGCCGAGGTACATCTCGCGCAGGACTCCGAGGGTGCAGCCCAGCTCGCGGCCGGTACCGGGCGACGAGAGCCTGTAGGAGCAGAGCTCCACCAGATCGGCGCGGCCTGCTATGTAGCCGCCGGTGGGCGCGATGGCGCCGCCTGCGTTCTTTATCATCGAGCCTGCCATGATATCCACGCCGAGGGTAAGCGGAGAATCGTACTCGATGAACTCGCCGTAGCAGTTGTCGAGCATGATGATCGTCTCGGGCGAGAGCGGCTTGACGATATCGCAGATTGCCTTGATCTCGCCGCTCCTCAAAGACGGACGGAGCGCATAGCCCTTGGAGCGCTGGATATACACCATCTTCGGCTGCTTCTCGGCGACCGCTTTTTTTATGCCGTCAAGGTCGGGCGTGCCGTCTTTTTGCAAAGCGACCTCGCTGTACCTCACGCCGAAATCTTTGAGAGAGCCGGAGCAATCGGTGATGCCGATGACCGGCTGTATCGTGTCGTAGGGAGTGCCGGTGACGCAGAGCATCTCATCTCCGGGGCGGAGCATACCGAAGAGAGCGACCGTAAGGGTATGAGTGCCGCTCATGAAGTTATGGCGTGCAAGAGCGTCCTCGGCGTCGAAAACATAGGCGTAGATCTTGTCGAGGGTATCCCTGCCCCTGTCGTCGTAGCCGTAGCCGGTGGAGCCGGCGAACATAGCCTCGCTGACGTTGTAGGTCTGAAACGCCTTGAGCATCTTTTGCTGCTGGTACTCCTTGATCTGCTCGAGCTCGCCGAAGCGGTCGCGGCAGAGCTCCATCGCCTTATCGGCGGCGGTCAGTATCTTTTCATCAATATCAAAAAGGTTTTTCATTCTATGATTTCCTAACATTATTTTGTATGGTATCTCCCTTTGGTCGAACAATTTATGCAATCCCTCAGTCACCGTTTGGTGACAGCTCCCTTTCCCAAAGGGAGCCTTTTAATTGTCATCTATTACTAACAATTATTATATCAATAGTATTTCGCGGAATTTTGCAGCGATCTCGAAGCCGGAGTTTTGATAGAAGCGAGTGTTAGCTCCAGACGCGCTGAACACATAGACCGCTCTGCCCTGCGCGGATATCCGTGACGCGAGCGTCCGCACCAGTTCTCTCGAGAGACCGCGCTTTCTGAAATCGGGATGCGTTGCCACAGCGCCGATTATCGCGGCGTTCGGTGTCTCGGATACGGTCATCACGGACGACGCGAGCCTGCCGTCGATATCGGTCGCGAGGATCACGCACTTGCCGAGGTTGAGGCGATGGGTGACGTCGGAGAGAAAGACCAGATAATCCGGCACACGGAAGGCTTCGCCCTCGCAGCTTTGCAAAAGGCTGTACAACTCCTTGATCTCA
>ONPE01000102.1 GCA_900319615.1 uncultured Eubacteriales bacterium | reverse complement strand
GTGTCGCTTTATGGTATACCTTCTTGCCCTTTTTGATGATGACATGACCTTTATCAAAGGCGCTCTGCTCGACCTTAGTGAACATATCGGTGATCTTCTCGTCATCGACGGAGATACCGCCCTGCTGGATAAGGCGCTTGCCCTCACCCTTGCTGGGGATCAGGCCGCACTTTAACAGCAGATCGAGTATCGCGATGCCGCCGTCGGCAAAATCATCACAGCCAAGCTGTGTGGTGGGCATATTGTCTGTATCTGCGCCGCCGCCGAAGAGGGCGCGTGCGCCCTCCTGAGCCTTGTTCGCCTCATCCTCACCGTGGATCATCTTGGTCAGCTCGTAGGCGAGGATCTCCTTAGCCTTGTTAAGCTGCGAGCCCTCCCACTTCTCCATCTCGCCGATCTGCTCGAGCGGGAGGAAGGTGAGCATCTTCAGGCACTTGATAACGTCGGCGTCGTCGACGTTGCGCCAGTACTGGTAGAACTCGAAGGGTGTGGTCTTGTTTGCGTCGAGCCATACGGCGCCCTTCTGGGTCTTGCCCATCTTCTTGCCCTCGCTGTTGAGGAGCAGGTTGATGGTCATGGCGTAGGCGTCTTTGCCGAGCTTCCTGCGGATAAGCTCGGTACCGCCGAGCATATTGCTCCACTGGTCGTCGCCGCCGAACTGCATATTGCAGCCGTACTTTTGATACAGGGCGTAGAAATCGTAGCTCTGCATGATCATGTAGTTGAACTCGAGGAAGGACAGGCCCTTCTCCATGCGCTGCTTGTAGCACTCTGCGCGCAGCATATTGTTGACCGAGAAGCACGCGCCGACCTCACGCAGTACCTCGACATAGTTGAGGTCGAGCAGCCAGTCGGCGTTATTGACCATGAGCGCCTTGTCGTCGGAGAAGTCGATGAATTTGCTCATCTGCTCCTTGAAGCAGGCGCAGTTGTGGTCGATGGTCTCCTTAGTCATCATCTGGCGCATATCTGTCCTGCCGGAGGGGTCGCCGATCATCGCGGTACCGCCGCCGATCAGGGCGATGGGCTTGTTGCCGGCGAGCTGCAGCCTCTTCATCAGGCACAGCGCCATAAAGTGACCGACGTGCAGGCTGTCGGCTGTCGGATCGAAGCCGATGTAGAATACCGCCTTGCCGTTGTTCACGAGGTCTCTTATCTCTTTTTCATCGGTGACCTGCGCGATCAGTCCGCGCGCCACCAGTTCTTCATATACTCCCAAGGGTTTTCCTCCTAAATACATAATATCGAAATCTATCGAAAATTGTTTTCAACCTATAGTATAGTATCATTTACGCAAAACGTCAAGTTTTTTTAGTACACCATACTATGATGTTTAGTTATTATACGCAGCTTCACAGATCACAGCCTTTTGATTTACCGACCAACGCATCCCGAGAAAGGCTTGTTAATCAAAACACCGCCCCGGCTTGACCGGAACGGCGTTTTGAAATATATACCTTTTGGTACACCATACTATGGTGTCAGGTTGGCGTCGAAATAAGACAGATCACAGCGTTGAGCGATAAATCGTACGACTCAAACATTAAAGAGGGATATCGTCGGTGATCGCTCCATCAAAGTACTGAGCGATAAGTCAAATAACTCAAACATTAAAGAAGGATATCGTCAGTGATAAATCCAAACGTTGTGATCGATCAACAATAGAATTAATGATAACGTTGAGGTATGGAGTAAAAAGACGCACGCGTCATGGAGAATAAAGACGCACGCGTCATGGAGAATAAAGACGCACGCGTCTCAGCGGAATCTTACGCTGCTGTCGCCCATGAAGAACAGCGCGAGGGTACCGGGTCCGACATGGGAGCCGGTGACGGGCTCGTACATCACCTTGAGGATCTCCTTAGGCGGCTTCTTCTTGTTGAGCAGCTCGATAAGATAATCCGCGTCCTCGTTACAGTCGGCGTGAGCGATGCCGACGATCTGGGATTCGGGATCCTTCACCAGCATATTGTAGCGCTGGGCAAGGGCGTCGACAGCCTTCTTCCTGCCGATGACCTTGGAAAAGTTGACGATCTCGCCGTTCTCGTTGCCCTTTAAGATGGGCTTGACCTGCAGCATATTGCCGACGATCGCGGCTGAACCGGTCAGACGTCCGGTGTGCTTGAGGTACATCAGGTCGTCGACTGTGAACACCTGATACATACACATCTTCTCGCTCTCGAGCGTGGAGTGTACCTCCTCTATACCAATGCCCTCGTCGCGCATATCGGCTGCCCTGAGGGCGAAAAGACCCTCGCCAAGTGACGCGCCGATCGTGTCGAGCAGGCACAGCTTGCGATTCGGGAACTTTTCGCGAAGCTCCTTCGCGGCTATCTCAGAGCAGCGGTAGGAGCTGCTGATGCCGGACGACATACTGACGAAAAGGATATCGGAGCCGCTCTCGAGGAAGGGCGTGAAGAAATCGACATACGCCTGGAAATTGATCGCGGAGGTCTTGATCTCCGCGCCCATGCGCATCGCCTTATAGAACTTGCCTCCGTCAAAGCCGTCGGTGTCGAGGCAGGAAAACTCTTTGTCTCCGATGGAGTAATAATACGGGATAACGTGGATGTCACGTTCCTTTAGCAGCTTGCTCGGCAGGTTCGCCGAGGTATCGGTGATTATTGTAAAGCTCATGATCTGAAATCAAGCCTCCGAAAAAAGATTTTTTGGTTTCTGCGTTCGCAGATCTGCGCTACTGGTAAAATCATACAGGTTGGTTGCAAAAAACTCAACCTACCAAACCGAATAACGCTCTACTCGTGCAGGTAGAGGATTCTCTCGCCTGCCTGATAGAGTATACGAGCGGTAGAAATGCCTCTCTACCGACAGTAGGAATCCAGTATCCATGCGGTTTTTTATCACACCATACTGTTACATTCGTTTCGACGACAGTATGATCGATCACCGGGTTATCAGATAAGTCCGACGGCTTTTATACCGATCCAAAACAATCTTTAATCAAGGATCAGTATTATTTCAAAGCCTTTAATTTTCCGAATATATACTTGAGTGTGCAAACAGGAAGCGGTACGACCGACGCCGTACCGCTTCCTGCTTATCTATCTTGACTTAAAATGTTAACTCTCAAATCGGTGTATCGGCAATCACGCCTGAGTCTGGAATCTTCTTGCGCTGTAAGCGTTTCTCTGCTTTTTCTTCTCGATCACATAGACGATGGAGAAGGTGACCAGCATGACAACGATCATGACGACGAGCCAGATGATGAACTCGAAGTTGGTAGCGTTGGCGCTGCGCTTGAAGATCGGAGAATCGGCTACTGCCGCAACGCTCTTGGAAGAGAGCTCGGCGGTGTTCTTCTCAACGTCGGTCTTGGGGGTCTTGGCAGCATCTGCGGCAGGCTTTGAGACCATACCGGCGGCTGCGGCGGGACCTGCGCTCTGAGTCTGCTGAGCGTCAGCCTTGGCTAACGCGTCGGATGCAGCGGATGCTGCTGCGGGTGCGGCGGATGCCTCGGCGGTGTTCTTCACAGCGCTGTCGGAGAAGATAGCGTCGTATGTGCTCTGCTCAACTACGCCGGTAGCAGTCAGATTGTTTGCTGTCTGGAAGTTCTTTACAGCTGCCTCGGTAGCTGCGCCGTACTCGCCGTCAGCCTCGCCGCTGAGGTAACCGAGCTCGATGAGCTTGAGCTGTGTGAGCGCTACGTCGTCGCTGTAGTCGCCCTTCCCGAGCTTGATGCCTGTGTCGGCTGTATCTGCTGTCTCGGCTGCGGCTGCAGCGGTGCTTTCACCTACGCCTGTGCCGGCAAGCTCGGTCTTCTCGAGCTTTGTCTCGGCGGGAGTCTCTGCAGCAGTCTCGGTCTCGGTCGAAGTCTCTGTCTTATAAGAAGGAGCGTTATCGGAGAAGAGGTAATCTGCATCGGAACCGGCGATGCCGTCTACATACAGACCTGCTGTCTTCTGGAAGAGCTTGAACGCTTCTTCGGTGCCGCTGCCGAAGCTGCCGTCAACTGAGCCGGTGTAGTAGCCGAGCTCCTGCAGTCTTGCCTGCAGCTTCTCGACCTTATCGCCGGTGGAGCCGTTCTTAAGGGCGCCGCTGTCTGTAGAAGCGGCTGCAGTTGATGTCGATGTTGACGTCGACGAAGAGGAGCTTGAGCTCGAGGAGCCTGCACCGCCCTTAGAGGACTTGCCCGAGGAGGTGAAGGTGTAGTTGGTACCGTCGATCGTTCTTGTTGTATCGGCGAGATATTCGCCGTCTTCATAATAGTAGTAGTCGCCGTTGAACTCTACCCAACCGGTGGTGGGATAGGAAACGCCGGGAACCTTGAAGTACTGGGTCCAGCCGTGGCTCCATACGCTCTCGTAGCAAACGCCGTAAGCGTCGCCTCGTGCGTCGACAGCCATGCCGTTGCCTACGTACACGCCGACGTGACCGGGAGAATACAGACCCAGACCGTGGATGTTAGGCACGCCGTCGGATGTATAGCCGCGGTAGTCGGAGTTGAAGGTCTGGTCGTTGCCGCCGCGGTAACCGCCTGCATATGAGTAGATCAGACCGGAGCAGTCGACAGCGCCGGGGGTGGAGCCGCCGTATACGTAATCCCAGCCGGAGTAGTAGGCGTTGAGCGCCCACTCGGCGAGGCCTACGCCTGTGCCCGAAGCGCCGGACGAGATCGTGCCGATCGCTATCATGGCGACAAGTACTGCCGCGATCATCATTATCGAAATTGCTTTCTTAAACGTTTTCATAGAAACCTCCATATCATCTCGCTTTGTCTGCACCTATATATAGTATTTATATGGCGCGAAATCTCTTAAAAACTACAAGCGAAGATGCGTTTTTGATCACTTTGGTAACAAAACTGTCATTATTATATCAGAGAATTATTCCAATATCAAGTATTTGAGGCAAAATATTGTTATAATGACAATAAAAACAGATTTTAAATCTCGATTATATACAAGTTGCACAAGAGTTATCAACAAACGGTATGGTTACAGCCTGTAACCTTTAATTTGTATAAAGAAAATAGAGCCTTTCCGACAAGTTTTGACAATTCTATACAGGAATAATAAATGCTGTTTGATTCGTTATAGGAACAAACTGTTACGCATCTGTAAACATTCTGTATGGGAATTATTAATTTATCTTTGATAATAGCAAAAGACATCTGTAATCAATTTAGCAAGGCTGATTTTTGCGGTTTTGCCTGTATCGCGGCAGCAAAAAAGCCTGCACGAAACCGTGCAGACCTTTTCATCACAAGATATTAAATTAATTTTTCGGTGCAGTTCAGATACAAAACCATTGCGCTCTTATTTATCCTTCGGCAGCTTTGGCACCTCGATCTTCTTCATCAGCAAGCGTAAACCCTTTATCAAATGGCCGTTGGTGAGCTCCGCAAACGCCTGAGCGTAGTTATACGGGAAGACATGACCCGCCGCCATCGACATGAACCTGAGGCTGTTGTTGTCAAAGCCCTTTCTCGTAGATCGGGCACTTTTGAATCTGTTTTCGCGTTCGTGACCCTCGGGCAGCTTTTTGGCGTCTTTTTCGATATTCCTCGGTACGGACATGATGATGTAGTGCAGGATCCTGCCGAT
>ONPE01000064.1 GCA_900319615.1 uncultured Eubacteriales bacterium | reverse complement strand
CGAGGAACCGCCCGATACGTGGTCGAGGCTGTGCGGATTCTTCGCGCCGCCGTAGTAGGAGGTCTCGCACGAGGAGCCCATGGCGAACTCGTCCATGTTGGTCTTGCCGAGCATGACCACGCCCTGATCGAGGAGCAGCTCATAGACGGTAGCGTCGTAGATGGGCTTGTAGCCGGTCAGGATCTTCGAGGCGCAGGTAGTCTCGATGCCCTTGGTGGAGATATTGTCCTTGAGGGTCATCGGGATGCCCTCGAGCAGACCGATCTCTTCACCGTTCGCGAGCTTCTTGTCCACCGCCTCCGCCTGTGCGAGAGCAACGTCGGGGGTGACGGTGATATATGCGTTTAATTCTTTATTAGAATTTTCGATAGCGTCGAGGTATTTTTTGGTGAGCTCGACGCAGGAGATCTCTTTGTTCACGAGCATCTCGTGGATGCGTTTGATCTGTCCCATAGGTCACGCTCTCTTTCTGACGAGGAAGTGATCCTCTGCCTGCTCGGGAGCGTTGCTGAGGATTTCTCTGACAGGCAGAGATTCCTTCACCTCGTCCTTACGGAATACGTTGGACAGGTTATTTATGTTGTCGAATTCGCCGGTCGTGACCTGTACGTTGTTGATGGTGTCGGCAAAGGCGACGATCTTCTGCATCTCCTCGGTGAGGCTGTCGAGGTCTTTTTCGTCCACGAACAGCTTGGAGAGCAGGGCGATGTTCTCGATATCTTCTCTGGTTACCATGATGTTGTCCTTTCGGTCGTTTGATTTGTCATTCCGGAGAGGGATCTATTCCGACGGGAGACCCCCTTGCCTCAGTCACCTTACGGTGACAGCTTCCTTTCCCAAAGGTAGCCTTTTGCGTTGGATAATATATCCACACGCAGTGATCGATGTTACAAAGATGCTATGTGCGTGAAAGTATGGTGTACAAAGACGCACGCGTCATCTGATCTTTATATGAACTTCTCTGAGCTGCTGCTCGCTTACCTCGCCCGGTGCGCCCATCAGGATATCCTGAGCGTTGCTGTTCATCGGGAAGGCGATGACCTCGCGGATGTTCTCTTCCTCGGTGAGGAGCATCAGCATACGGTCTACGCCGGGAGCCATACCTGCATGAGGCGGAGCGCCGTATTTGAACGCGGTGTACAGCGAGCGGAACTTCGCCTTGAGGTCGTCCTCGGTATAGCCGGCGATAGAAAACGCCTTGACCATGATATCGAGGTCGTGGTTACGCACAGCGCCGGAACTGAGCTCCACGCCGTTGCACACGATGTCGTACTGGTAGGCGAGGACGTCGCAGGGATCCTTCTCCAAAAGAGCCTGCATACCGCCCTGCGGCATCGAGAACGGGTTGTGGGTGAATATGATCTGACCGCTCTCTTCATCCTGCTCGAACATCGGGAAATCTACGATGAAGCAGAACTCGAAGCGGCTCTTGTCGATAAGATCGAGCCTTGTCGCGACCTCGGTGCGGATCTGACCGGCGAGCTTGGGAGCCTCGGCGGCTGTGTCGGCGATAAAGTAGATGACGTCGCCCGCCTTGGAGCCGTTGCGCTTTATCAGCTCTTCCCTGTCGCCCTCCTTGAGGAACTTGTCGATGGGGCCGTCAAAGAGGAGCTCGTCGGTGACCTTGACGTAGCCCAGACCCTTCATGCCGATGGAGAGCGCGAACTCTTCCATCTTCTTGAACCAGCTCTTGGAGCAGGAGGCTGCGCCGGGAACGTTGATGGAGCGGACGCACTTCTTGAGGAAGGGCTTGAAGTCGGTCTCTTCGAACATATCCGAGATCTCGACGATCTCCAGCGGATTGCGGAGGTCGGGCTTGTCGGTGCCGTACTTGAGCATACTCTCGGCAAAGGTGATGCGGCGGAACGGGGGCTTGGATATTTCTTTATCAGAAAATTTCTTGAAGGTCTCGTAGAGTACTTCCTCCGCTACCTCGAAGACATCCTCCTGAGTGGCGAAAGCCATCTCAAAGTCGAGCTGATAGAACTCGCCGGGTGAACGGTCGGCACGTGCGTCCTCGTCGCGGAAGCAGGGAGCGATCTGGAAATACTTGTCGAAGCCCGATACCATCAAAAGCTGCTTGAAGATCTGCGGAGCCTGAGGCAGGGCGTAGAACTTGCCGTGGTGCTTACGCGAGGGGATGAGGTAGTCGCGGGCGCCCTCGGGAGAGGATACGCCGAGGATCGGGGTCGCCATCTCGACGAAGCCCATCTCGGTCATCTTGGCGCGCAGGAAAGAGATCACCTGCGAGCGCAGGAGGATCTTGTTGTGTACCTTCGGATTACGCAGATCGAGGAAGCGGTATTTCAGACGAACGTCCTCGTTTGTCGCGGTGGACGACACGACCTCAAAGGGCAGATTGTTCACGCACCTGCCGAGGATGGTGAGGCTCTCGGCAGCGACCTCGACGGTACCGGTGGCGATCTTGTTATTGATCGTCTCCTCGTCGCGCTTTACGACCTTGCCGGATATGGTGACGGTGCACTCGCGGTTCACGCCCTCGAGCAGGCTGTCGTCATGGACGACCACCTGGGTCACGCCGTACTGGTCGCGAATATCGAGGAACATAACGCCGCCGTGGTCGCGGATGTTCTCGACCCAGCCTGCAAGACGTACCTCCTGTCCTATATGTTCCTCACGAATATCTCCGCAAGATACGGAGCGATAAATATTAGCTTTCATTTTTCATATTCCTTTCAAAGGCATTTTTCCCTATTCTGTAGTATTATAGCACATGCTTTTCACAAAGTAAAGGCGGCGCGCCGATTTTTTTATAACCCGAAAAAATCGGTGATCAGACTCCCGAGTGCCTTTGCCGTCTCAAAATCCATTTTTATGAGGATGCGGTCGGTAATAAATCCCGGCGCTGTGATCTATGTTTTTGAAAAGCCAATGTAAATTGTACTTTGGTTGACCCGCTGTCGCTGTTATATCGACCTATAAAAGAGAACGGTCGGAAATTGGATGGATATGGATTTCTGATCAATCATTTCAAAATATTATGCTCAGATTTCCGGGTGCCTTTGCAACCTCTATATCCATTTTTATGAGGAAGCGGTCGGAAATAAATCCCAACGTTGTGATCTATGATTTTTGAAAAGCCAATGTAAATTGTACTTTGGTTGACCTGCTGTCGCTGTTATATCGACCTATAAAAGAGAACGGTCGGATGTTTAATTGATATGTATTTATGATCAATCATTTCAAAATATTATGCTCAGATTTCCTTGTTCCTTTGCTACCTCTAAATCCATTTTTATGAGGATGCGGTCGGAAATAAATCCCAACGCTGTGATCTATGTAGCTTCAGCCGCAGATGAAACAGAACAGTATGGTGTACAAAAAAGACTCCCCTCGGGTGAGGGGAGTCGGATTGCAGTAAACTGAGTACTGAATGATGAATTACTTGAGGTAGGTCTGGTTGCCGGGTCCGATAGCGCCGTTGATGCCCTTGAAGCCGTTAGCGCAGCATAAGTGCTACGCAGGCGAGAGAATCTACTCCGCCGGCGGTGTAGCGTCTGATGTAAGCCATGTTGCCGCTGACGTACTTGCCGTCGGTGGTGTACTGACCCTTCTGCAGAGCGGGAACAGCGCGACGGATCGCATTGAGCTTCTGGATATGCTTAGCAAGAGTGCTGTTCAGGGTGGTAGCCATAGCGCCGGTGGCGTTGCTGTAGGAAGCGAAATCGGTGGTGTTTACGGAACCCTCGATGTGGTCGCCGAAGTACGCACGGCCGGAGTTCGCGAGAGAAATGTTGGTACCCTCGTCGATCCTCGCGCCCTTCTGGAACTCGATCTCGCCGCCGTAGTACAGGCAGGGGATGCCGCGGAAGGTGAACATGAGGTTGAGGTTCTCCGCCCAAGTAGCAGTGCCGCCGGTGAAGCGGTTGAACTGGTTCTGGTCGGGAGCATAGTCGTGAGACTCGACATATGTTACGTTCCAGGTGGAATCGTTGTAATACTGATCCTCAGCCTGAGCTATACCGAACGCGCCGGAGGCAGAGTCGAACAGCCAGTGCATCTGGAAGTCGATAGCACCCATGCCGGAGCTCTTCGAATAGTCGGGAGTATGATAGGTGATTCCGCGGAGGAAGGCGTTGTCGGAGGTGGGCATATTAGCTACTGCAGCATAAGACTGGTTGAAGTCGATAGAATTCTGGATATTCTGCTTGATAGTAGCTGCATCGGTGTTATCAGAGAGCTTGTTCAGCCATGTGGAGTTGTCGTCCCATGTGTAGAACTGGACGGACTCGGACTGAACGTCGCGGTACCATACCTGGCTGTAACGGCAGCAGATCTCACCGAACATATAGAAGTTATTGTTGCCGTTAGCCTTTGCAGCCTGATTGAAGCGGTCGTTGTACCACTTGTTCAGGGAGAGACGCGGCATATGACGGACGGTATCGACACGGAACGCGTCAACGCCGAGGTCGAGATACTGAGAGTAAGCCTCTACCGTGTAGTCTGCGACAGCCTTGTTCTCGGTGTTGAGGTCAACGCAGTCGCCTGCGATCTGGCTGTACTTGTTGGTCCAGTCGTCCCAGTTGAAGCCGCCGAAATAGCCGTTGTGGTAGTAGTTGTTGGAGTTCGCGACCTTATCATAGGATACGATATCGGTGAAGCCCTGGGTCTGCTTCATCAGCTGCAGACGGGAATCGTACTGCTGACCGTCGGGCAGCTGCCAGTACTGTTCGGGCTTGGTGAGACCGTTGTAGTCGAGCAGCTTCTTGGTGGGGACCATGGTGCTCTTCATGTTGCCGAGCTTGGTGCGGTCGCTGTCGTCCTTGGTGAACAGCGGCTCGAGGTTAGTCTCGCCGAAGTTACCGGTGTGGTTCCAGACAACGTCCTGAACGATCTTCATGCCTCTCTCATGAGCGGCGTCGATAAGATCCTCATAGGTGAAGTCGTCGCTCTCATAACGTGCGTCGACCTTGGAGAAGTTCATGGCGTGATAGCCGTGATAGTCATAGCCGGAGGCGTTCTCTACGACCGGAGTGATCCAGATAGCGGAGAAGCCGAGAGCCTTGATGTAATCGAGCTTTTCGGCAAGGCCCTTGAAGTCGCCGCGCCATGCGGGGTCGTCGTCGCCGTTGCCTGCCTTGGAGTCATCCCAGCAGTGGACGTTGTTGCCCTTGTCGCCGTCGTAGAAACGGGTGGTGATGACGAAGTAGATGGTATCCTCGCGCATATCAACGCTGTCGTAAGAATCTGCCTCTTCGGGGTTCTTCTTACGGAAGCGGCCGTTCTTATACCACCACTCGCCCTGGCTGCGGGTGAGCTCGTTGCTCTTCTGACCGGAGAGAGCGGTGCTTCCGTCGGTCAGCAGGAAATTGATCTTTGTGGTGCCGCTGAAAGAGATGGTGTACCAGTTAGTGCCGGTCACGGAGTTATCCTTGGTCATCTTGACGCCGGGATAGCTGCACTCTCTGTTAGTGGGCAGAGCGTTCCAGTAATAGATGTAGGGAACATAGTCTTCAGCCTTTACGTGGATGATGATGCCGTCTACGGAAGTATCGGCAACATCGACATCGGCGGCTGTATCGGCGACGTCCTCGTCTTCTATCGCGTTAGCGGAGATAACGGCGACAGAGAACAGCATCGCAAGGCACATGATCAGTGCCAGAATACGTGAAAATTTCTTCATCTTCTGTTACCTCCTCAGAATTTATCTATTATGCCGGCGTTGTAGCGCTGGACAAGGGTCGCGTCGAGGATGCTGACCTCGTCGTCGTTGTCTACATCCGCGTTGTAAAGGTTGATCGGAGTGGGAAGCGGCAGAGACAGATCATAACGCTGGATATAAGTTACGTCGATGATGCTTACCTCGCCGTCGTCATCCGCGTCGCCCTTCAAGCCCTGTACGGGCGGAGCCTGTGTGGCGGGCTGTGTCGGAGCTGCCTGTGTAGCGGGCTGCGTCGGAGCTGCCTGTGTAGCGGGCTGCGTCGGAGACTCTGTAGCGGGAGTTTCTGTCGGAGACAGGGACGTCACGCAGTTGTAGCTGCAGATACGCTCGTCGACTCTGTTATCGGAGCCCTGTACGCTGACAGTCACGGTGTACGCACCGGTAGCCGCGGGAGTGAAGCGGGCGTTCTTGGTGAAGGAATAGTAGGGAACGTTGATGATGTCGCCCGCAGCGTTCCTGACAACGAACTTGTAGAACAGCAGGTTTGTGCCGGTGATGCCGCCGCCTGCGGTAACGTTGACGGTCACGGGTGTGGACTTGACTATCTCACCGCCTGCCGGAGTAACAGTCTTGATATAGGGAGCCTCGGAGGTAGTGCCGTCTTCGACCTTGAATTCCCTTGTGCGCTGGTTGGTGTTGCCCTTGCCGTCTCTGAAATCATAGACAAGAGTATAGGTGCCGGCGATCTGCGGAGTCCATAAGACGCTGTTCTTCGTAGAGAAGTCGGAGAGAACGGTGGTGTTGCCGTTATAGCGAACGCTGAACTTGTAGTAGACAGCGGAGCCGTTCTCACCGTCCGCCGATGCGCTCACGGTGATGCCTACGCCGTTGTACTGGGGCGCGGGAAGATCGGTGACATATGTGTTCACGCGGAGAGGCGAGGTATCATAGACCTCCCACTCCTTGGTCTTGTTGTTGTAGCAATAACCGTCGCCGGGGTAAGCCATGTCGGCGGTCTGAGTCTGGTTGCTGCCGATGTTGAAGATGATCTTCTGGAAGTTCCTGGGAACCTCATAGCGCCATGTGTTGCCGCCTATGTTGGTCATCTTGACGCCCGGCCATGCAGCATTGCTGTCGGAGGTGCCGTTCCACATATATGCGTATACGTTGCTCCAGCCTGCCTCGTTCTCACAGTAGACGTATTTGCCTGTCGGCGATGTGGTCGACGGCTGTGTCGGCTGCACGTACTGTGTGGGCTGGGTAGTTGTGGGGTCGGTGCCGCCGGTGGGCTTTACCTCATAGAGGGTCCACTGCTCGGTCTTGTTATCGTAGAGATAACCCGCGCCGGGGAACTGCATATCACCGGTCTGAGTCGCGTTGCTGCCGATGTTGAAGATGATGTTTTCGTAGTTCTTGTTGAACTGATAGCGCCATACGCCGTTGCCCATGTCGGTCATAGCTTCGCCCGGCCATGCGTGGTTGTTGTCGGAGCCGCTGCCGTTCCACATATAAGCGTAGACAGCGCCCCAGTTAGCCGAGTTGCGGCAGTAGACATAGTTGCCGCCGTCGCCGGAGATGGTAGCCTCGGTGGAGCCCTGCGCCTGAGTAGCAGGAACCTCTCCGCCGACCTTCTCTGCCGTCGCTCCTGCCGTGGGAGAAGCGAAGCGGATCCTGATGTCGTCGCCGTTGCCGTTGTAAAGGTGCATGCAGTTATATCCGTGATAGTTGCCCATCTGGAGATAATAGCTGCCTGCGCCCGCAACGATCTGTACGGCGGGATTCTTGACCGACTGGTAAGCGGAATCTGCGATCGTAGAGATAACGAAGCAGAAATCTCCCCTCATACCGGTCAGGTCATAATAGTAGTAGCCTTTTGAGCTATCATAAGTGAACGTACCCGTAGGCGTAGAACCGTTGAAGTTGGGACTGTTGTTGTTCTCACCCCACAGATAGTAGGTAGTATCGGCGCCCGTATCGGTGAGCTCGCCTGTATCAGCCGCGTTGACGGTGACAGCCAGAGCAACAACCGAGATGAGCATAGCCAAACAGAGCGCCAATGAGATCATTCGCTTTGCCTGTTTACCTGATAGTCTCATGATAGTTTTCCTCCTTTTTTCATGTTAATCGCTGGAATCCCAGTTATAAAAATTATAACAATTATTTGTCAAATTAATTTTCTGATTTAGAAAAATCGCTCGCGTAATTGTGTACAATTTTTTTTAATTTTTTTGTTGAAAACATACTAAAGAAACAACCGCAGCGAAGAGCGCCCTCCGCTGCGGCAGAATACCGTTTTGTTAATATATAATTATGTTAGATTCTTTATAAGTTCTTTATCTTATCCCAGTACGCCTTGTATGCCTGCTCGGTCTTGTTTTCGCCGAACTCATAGTACACCTTGTCGCGGATATCGTCGGGCAGATACTGCTGCGGTATCCAGTGGTTGGGATAGCTGTGGGGATAGAGGTAATTCTGTCCCTTTTGGGCGCGCTCCTCGCCGTCGAAGTGCTTGTTCTGCAGCTGACGGGGAACGACCTGTCCGAGCCCTGCCCTAACGTCCGCCTGAGCAGCCGAGATCGCGCTCTCGCCGGAGTTGGACTTAGGCGCGAGACACACCATGATGACGGCGTCCGCGAGCGGGATACGCGCCTCGGGGAATCCGACCTGCATCGCTATATCCACGCAGGATTTCACGATCGGGATGATCTGCGGATACGCAAGCCCCACATCCTCGCACGCGCACACGACGAGCCGCCTGCACGCGGAGATCAGGTCGCCCGACTCTACCAGCCGCGCCAGATAAAACAGCGCTGCGTTTACGTCGGAGCCGCGCATACTCTTCTGATACGCCGAGATGACGTCGTAGTGAGCGTCACCGTCGCGGTCGTACCGGGCGCCGGAGCGCTGGGTCAGCGACTTTGCGAGCTCTTCATCGACAAGCACTCCCTCTTCCCTGCTGCCTGCGAGCATGCAGAGCTCCACAGAGTTTAGCGCCTTACGCACGTCGCCTCCGCAGGCGGTGGAGATATGCCGCTTAGCCTCGTCGGTAAAGACGATCTCCCTGCCCTGTTCCTCAGACAGCACGCGGACGGCACGGTCTACGGCCTTGAGTATCTCGTCGGGCTCCACGGGGCGGAACTCGAACACCGTCGAACGCGAAAGGATAGCATTGTAGATGTAGAAATACGGGTTCTCGGTCGTGGAGGCTATCAGGGTGATGGAGCCGTTCTCGATGAACTCCAGCAAGGTCTGCTGCTGCTTTTTGTTGAGATACTGGATCTCGTCGAGATACAACAGCACGCCGTTAAGCCCCTCGAAGGTGTTCAGCGAAGAGACGATCTCCTTTATATCGGCGGTCGAGGCGGTGGTGCCGTTGAGCTTCTTGAACGAGCGGTTGGTGATACGCGCGATATAGGAGGCGAGGGTCGTCTTGCCCACGCCCGACGGCCCGTAGAATATCAGATTGGGGATATGACCGCTCTCGATGATCTTTCTCAGCGGTCTGCCGGGAGCGAGCAGCTCCTTTTGCCCGACGATATCGTCGAGCGATTCGGGTCGCAGCCTGTCGGCTAAGGGAGTGTTCATGCGGTTACCTCCGGCAACAAAATAATAATGAATAAAGAACAGTGAAGAAAGAATAATGAAAGGCGGGACACCCGCACCCGATCTATAATATAATTGTCCGAGCGCAGCGAGTCACCGCCACTATTCATTATTCTTTATAATTTATTATCTTATCATTCGTATAACGGGTACTTCGCGCACAGGGCGGCAACCTTCTCGTTCACGGCTTCCTTGTTGCCCTCGAAATCCTTGATTATCATAGAGATGCACTCGGCGATGACGTCCATATCCTCCTCGTTGAGGCCGCGTGTGGTCACGGCGGCGGTACCGATGCGGATACCGGAGGTGACGAACGGAGAAAGCGGCTCGCCGGGGATGGTGTTCTTGTTGACGGTGATGTGCACCTCGTCGAGGTTATGCTCGAGCTCCTTGCCGGTCACGCCGTCCTCACGCAGATCCATGAGCATGACATGGTTGTCGGTGCCGCCGGATACCAGCTTGTGACCGCGCTTGGTCAGACCGTCGGCGAGAGCCTTACAGTTCTTGACGATCTGCTCGGCATATGCCTTGAACTCGGGCTGCATCGCCTCTTTGAAGCAGACCGCCTTGGATGCGATGATGTGCATGAGCGGGCCGCCCTGCATACCGGGGAACAGCGCCTTGTCGATAGCCTTGGCGAACTCCTCGCGGCAGAGGATCAGACCGCCTCTGGGACCGCGGAGGGTCTTGTGGGTGGTGGTGGTGACGAACTCGGCATAGGGCACGGGGTTCTCATGCACGCCGCCTGCTACCAGACCGGCGATATGAGCCATATCCACCATCAGATAAGCGCCGACCTCATCGCAGATCTCGCGGAACTTCTTGAAGTCGATAGCGCGCGGATAAGCGGAAGCGCCGCAGACGATCATCTTCGGCTTGCACTCCTTTGCGATCTCGAGCACCTTATCATAGTCGATGCGATGTGTAACGGGATCTACGCCGTAGCTGACGAAGTTGAAGTACTTACCGCTGAGGTTAACGGGCGAACCGTGGGTCAGATGACCGCCCTCGCTGAGGCTCATGCCCATGATGGTATCGCCGGGGTTGAGCATTGCGAAGTAGACGACCTCGTTAGCCTGAGAGCCGGAGTGGGGCTGGACGTTGGCGTGCTCGGCGCCGAACAGCTCGCACGCACGCTTGCGCGCGATATCCTCGGCGATATCCACGGCGTAGCAGCCGCCGTAGTAGCGCTTGCCGGGATAGCCCTCGGCGTACTTGTTTGTGAGCACGGAGCCCATAGCCGCCATAACTGCGGGAGAAACGATGTTCTCGCTGGCGATCAGCTCGAGATTATTCTGCTGGCGCTTGAGCTCCAGAGCCATCGCGTCGCCGATCTCTTCATCGTAATTCTTTACGAAACCGATAGAATCCATTAAGTCCTTGTACATTTTATACCTCCAAATTTTCCAATCATTTTGACATCTGATGGTCGATACCAAGTCCCCGTCAAACGCTTTAACGCGGAATAGTTCAAGTGTTTTATGAAACTCGGTATGGGATCTATTTTAAAGGGAAACCCCTGTCTTTATCTCATTTATCAGCCGCTTGAGGTCGTCGAGCGTCTCCATGGAGAAAGCCGTCTGACGCAGCCTTGCGGCGTTTTTGAAGCCTTTCAGATAATAAGCCACTCTCTCGCCCTTGTACCCGACCAGCGCGCTGATATGGCGGAGCAGTACGTCGAGCTTTTCGTCGAGGGTAGGAGGATCAATTATAATTCCTTTATCGAAATATTCGTTGATCTCGCGGAACAGCCACGGATTACCGAGGGCGCCTCTGCCGACCATGATATAATCGCAGCCGGTGTACTCGTACATATGCCGCGCCGACTGCGGGTCGCAGATATCGCCGTTGCCGATGACGGGTATCGTCAGGGCTTTTTTGACGTCGCGGATGATATCGAAATTAACCGGCGGAGCGTAAAACTGCTTACGCGTCCTGCCGTGGACGGTCACCGCCTGTGCGCCGTTTTTCTCGGCGATCAGAGCGACCTCGACGGCGTTGATATGCTCGTCGTCAAAGCCGGAGCGTATCTTCACGGTCACCGGAGTATCCACAGCCCTGCTGACCGCGCTGACGATCCTGCCGCAGAGCTCCGGGTCGCGCATGAGAGCGGCGCCGGAACCGCTGCCGGCTATCTTGGGCGCCGGACAGCCCATGTTTATGTCGATCACCTCGGGGCGGTACTGCATCGCGAATCTCGCGGCATCCGCCATCGTATCGGGCTCGGTGCCGAAGATCTGCACCGCGCACGGTCTCTCGGAGTCGCTGAGCTCCATCAGAGCGGCGCTCTTGACCGAGTGATAGGCTATACCCTTGGAGCTGACCATCTCGCTGACGCAGTAGCCTGCGCCGAACTCGCAGCACAGCTCGCGGAAGGCTCTGTCAGCCACGCCTGCCATAGGCGCGAGCGCGGCGTGACCGCTCAAGCTCACATTACCGATCTGCATATCACGCACCGCGGCGAAGCGTGCGCTTTGAGACCAGCACGCCCACGATGACCGCGATACCTAAGGCTACGCAAAGCCACATCACGATACCGGAGAACAGAGAAGCGTCGGACACCGCTACGTCGGGGATGACGACCGCCTTGGGGATATCGACCTCGCCGCTGCTGACCTCGGGGAGGTCGTTCAGATGCTCGGGCTCCTCATAGGTAGAGTAGCTGTCGTCAACGCCGCCGTTGATGTACTCGTATATCGGCTCGTACTGCTGCTCGGTAGGCGCGGGCTGTTCCTCGGCGACCTCGGCGGGGACGTCCTGAGGCATATTCTCGGGAGTATACTGAGGCATCTCCTCGGGCATAGAGCTGACCTGCGCGGGCGATTCGCCCTGCGAGCTGCTTTCGGGCTCGGCAAATACCGTAAACATACCCAAAGCCGCGACAAGGCACAGTACGGCAAGCAGAGATATCAGCTGTCTTACAAAATGTTTCTGTTTCATAACAAGCCTCATTTGCTGATATGTGTTGATATGTACTTTTCCAACGTGTCATATTATAACAAAGCCTCGGGCTTTTTGCAAGACCGAGGCACGTTATTCGACATTATCTACTATGTATACCATTATTCGATTAAGCCTTATATGGTTTATTGCACAAATTGCCGAAAAGAGGCTTTCAAAGCAAATCAAAAACCTTCATCGGTGAGCAAAGAGGCGAGCGCCTCGCCCAGATAACCGCCGGAGCGGCACGCCTCCTCGGGGGTGTTTGCGTCGGTACCGACCTCTATCAGCAGGGAGCCGTTGTTGAAGTTCATGTTGTAGGTGAACTCGCCGAAGCTCAGCGGACGGGTCATGCCGGGGTACTTATCCTCACAGCGCTTTTGCAGCTTCATCGCAAAGATCAGATTCTCGTCCCAGAAGTCGAACGACCCTGAGGTATCATAGCCGCTCATTATCATTATCTGCGCCGCCTTATCGCCGTCATATGTAAAGGTCGGCTTATACTTGGTGCCGTCCTGCGCCGTCATCGAGTCGCGGTGGAGGTCGATGGTCACCTTGATATCGGGATACTTCTCTCTGTAGCCCTCGAGCGTTTCCCACGACCGCGCATAGGAGCCCTCGTATGAGGGATAGTCGTGCAGGGTGGTGTCGTGCACGGCGCCGATTCCGTGCTCCTTCAGGGTCTTGACAAGGCTCTCCCCCACCGCCATGACTCCCTGTGCCGCGTCGGTGGAGCGCGGATAGAAGTCCTCGTAATACACCCCGGTATCGTCGGGGAGATAACTCTCGCACGAGTGGGTGTGATAGACGAGCACCTGTACGCTGTGATCGTCGGTCAGCGAGAATGGCAGCTCGCTGTTCAGCAGAGCCTCGATATCAAGATCCGCGTCGGCGGTATTGCGGACAGAGATATTCTCATAGCTCATATTGCCGTTGCTGACCGAGAGCTCAGTCACCGGAAGACCCTCGCCGGTGTGAGTATTGTCCTTTGGGCGTTCGGGAGCTTCGGTAGCCCTCACCGGGGTATCGGCAAGCGGCTTTGCCACAGGTTGAGCTTTTGCCGGCTCGGTAGGGATATCCGATGCATAGCCGTTGATAAAGCTCAGCCTGCCTGCGATAAGCGCCGCGTCGTCCGCAAGCGGCAGACAGCCCCCTGCCCGATAAAGCACAAGCCCCATGCAAAGCGACATTATAATAGTCACGCCCGATAAAGTCAAAACCGTTTTGATTCTGCGTTTCTTCATTCTCTCACCTTTTATTCCTCTGATTTAGTCACGGATCCTCATATCAGGTATATGCCGTGAGATAGGTGATTATTACAGCAAATCGAGCAGGTCGTCGGTGTCAATGCCGCTCTGCAGAGCCATATTGACAGACAGAGATATCAGATGAGAGGCGCGGTTTATCAGCAGATCTATCTCCTTGGGCGTGACCACCATCGTCCTGCCCTGAGGGGATACGGCGCGGCTGAGCTCCATCCCCATCCGCTCGTCGTCGATATCCAGCAGGTCGAAGGCGAGGGTCAGCGCGTCCACGACCGTCGGCACGCCGACAGCCACCACCGGCACGCCCATAGTCTGCGCGTCGATACGCAGGCGGCGGTTGCCTACCCCGGCGCCGGGCGAGATGCCCGTGTCGGATATCTGCACGGTACAGCCGAGCCTCTCGAGCCTCCTCGACGCGAGAGCGTCTATCACGACGACCGCCGACGGACGGATGCTGCGTATCACGCCGAGTAGCAGCTCGCCGGTCTCGATGCCTGTCTGACCGGTGACTCCGGTGTTCAGCACCGCTACGGCGCGCAGCCTGTCCAGCCCCGTAGACCGCGCGACCTCGCCGGTGATGTGACGCGTGGCGAGTATCTTTGAAGCTGCCTTCGGGCCGAGGGCGTCGGGGGTTATCTCGACGTTCCCCAAGCCTGCGACCAGCACCAGACCGTTCACCGGGAGAAGCCGCCCGATCTCCCCGGCGAGTACCCCGACCCGCTCGTCGGTATCGCGGATGTTGTCCGTCAGCGGCGGCAGCTGCGCCGTGATATAGGTGCCCATCGGCTTTTTGAGCAGCTGAGCGGCACGCTCGGCGGTGATCCTCAGCCGCTCTATATGCAGACCGCCTTTGTCCTCCTCGCTGTATTCGGCTCCCTTTATATCCTCGCCCAGCAGCTCGCGCTCCTCTACGGCGAGATCAGTCCTGCGTTCCATCACATTCTCCTTACTGTTTTTACCGATATTATGCGCGAAAATACTGTTTACATTCGCGTAATAATGTGTTAATATAACCGTGTATGATTAATTTTGATTAATACTACTCTCCATAATGGAAATATTCACTACAGGGTGATAGGATGAAAAAAAGGATTATTTCACTGCTTTTGACAATAACCGTACTGGGCGCTTACGGCGCTGCTGCAGACGCGGCGGTGCTCGATACAGCCGACACCGGTGCGCATACCGAAGCCGCGGTAGTCGCCGCGGATTATGCCGAGGTCGGCAGCGAGCTCTCTCCCGCAGCGGATCTTCCCACGGCGTACAGCTCGCGCGACGCGGGCTTTGTCACTCCCGTGCGCAATCAGTTATACAATACCTGCTGGGCATACAGCTCGACCGCTGCTTTTGAGACGCTGCTGATAAAGAACCGCAAAACCGGCGAGCAACTCTCGCCCATGCACATGAATTTCTGGGGCAGCAGAAACCCCGACGGCACCGGCTGGCTGCGCAATTATAACGACGCCGGATATCCGTACATAGCGATGGGATATATGACGTCCTTCGGCAGCGTCATGGACAGCCTTTTCAACGAAGACTTGACCCAGAGCGACTACAACGCCTCGATCGGCTCGCTGTACCCCTGCGTTGCTGCCGACTCGGTGATCTATCTCGACGGCAGCGACCGCGACACCATCAAGACCGCAGTCTACACCTACGGCGCCGTCGTGGGCAACTTCCACTACGACGCTATGTACACCGGCGTGCAGCGCGCGTATAACTGCGATGTCTCCGGCATCACCACATCAGACCTCAACGGACACGCTGTTGAGGTCGTAGGATGGGATGACTCCTACCCTGTCGCGAACTTCCGCGAAGCTCACCGTCCGTCGGCAGACGGCGCATGGCTCTGCAAAAACAGCTGGGGCACGACCTTCGGCGACAACGGATACTTCTGGATCTCATATGAGGATCTGTACCTGTTCAGCAGCCGCTTCGGTTCAGCAGCCGCTTCGGCCCGAGCTACGCGATAGCCGGCTACTCGGATATGACCGCGATCAGCAAGATACAGCAAAACGAGGTCTACGGCGCGACATACGAGTTTGACTATCTCGAGAAGATTCGCCCCGCGCTGAACCGCATGACCTACGTAAACGTGCTCGACTTCAGCGACGGATACCATAACATAGATAAGGTGATCTTCGAATCTACCTCCGAGGGCTCCGCATACTCCGTATACTACATCCCCGTCGACGACAACGGCGTGCCCGTTACCGACATGACAAAGTGGACGCTGCTCGGCGAAGGCGTCGTCGATTATCAGGGCTACATCAGCGTAAACACAGGCGGCTTCAAAGCGCCGATAGGCAAGGGCGCGATAGGCGTGCATATACAAAGCAACGCCATGGGCGACTACACCATCGGTATCGGCGAGTGGCTCTCC
>ONPE01000009.1 GCA_900319615.1 uncultured Eubacteriales bacterium | reverse complement strand
GCGAAAATTCGGAGATAAAAAGGAGCGCGTCACAGGGCTGCTCGGCGTGATCATCTGTATCGGCTTCGGGCTGTATATGCTCATCCCCAACCTGTTCGGCGTGGGCACGATGGAGACCGAATCCTTCTTTCTGTTCGTCGTATGGGCGGTGTTCGGATTCATCTACTTCCGCATCATCCTCAAGCACGATACCCAAAAGCGCTTCGGTAAATCCATCATCGTGTGGGTGGCGCTGCTCGCCCTCGTCCTCTTCGTATCCCTCGTATGGATGAGCCGCTCCATCATGGACGCTACAAACAAGGGTCTCGACTTCGTGGAGAATTTCTACGCCGCCGCGGGGATATCAACCGAGAGCCCCGGCGTAGTGGAGTCGCAGGTGGATATGATACGCACCGTCAGCGCGCGGAGCATCATCGTCGTGGTGATCGTTTTCGTCCTCTCGCTCGGTATCCTCGTCAACAACTACCGCACCATGAGCAGGAAGGCAGAGAGCAGCGAGATGCAGCTCTGGCACGTGCAGAATCTTGCGTTCACCGATACTCTCACCGGCGTGAAGAGCAAGCTCGCCTATGCCGAAACTGAGCAGGAGATAAACGAGCGAATAGCAAACGGTAACGAGGTGCCGTTCTCTGTCGTTGTATGCGACGTCAACGGCTTGAAATATATCAACGATACGTACGGCCACAAGGCAGGCGACGAGTATATCCAAAGGGCGGCTAAGTTGATCTGCGGCTTGTTTGTTCACAGCCCGGTCTATAGGACGGGCGGCGACGAGTTTGTTGCCATCCTCACAGAAGCGGATTATCTGAACCGCACTGCGATCATGAAGCAGCTGCACGATATGTCTGTAGAGAATATCGGCAAGGGCGAGGTCGTTGTCTCCGGAGGTATCTCCGACTATGAGCCGGGCGAATCCGAAAGCCTGAAATCCGTCTTTGAAAAAGCGGACGCGCTTATGTATGAAGAAAAGAAGCTGTTGAAAAGCATGGGCGCGGCAACGCGGGCGTGATCAGGAGGAGGTCTAATATGGCAGAAAACAATTCTAAATTCAGTATCTCTGAGGAAAAACGATGCATATTACTGATCGAGGACGATTTTATCAATCAGGAAATGCTCAAGGAGACCCTCGCAGGTACATACGATATCATCATCGCTCAGTCGGGCGAGGAAGCGATGGAGGTAGTGCGCGAGCATTATGAGACCATCAGCGTCGTCCTCCTCGACCTGAACCTGCCCGGTATGCCGGGTATCGAGGTGCTCAGACAGATCAAGGACGATCCCGGCTACGCGCGCCTGCCCGTCATCGTTATGACGTCCGACAACGAGGCGGAGGTAGAGTGCCTCACCCTCGGGGCTATCGACTTCATCCCCAAGCCCTATCCGGCGTCGAAGGTCATCCTCGCGCGTATCCTGCGCACGGTCGAGCTCTCTGAGGACAGAGATATCCTCCGCTGGACAGAGCGCGACCATCTGACCGGGCTGTATAACAAAGAATTCTTCTATCGCTACGCCGTGCAGCTCGATCTGTATCACAAGAACACTCCGACCGACGCGATAGTCCTCGATATCAACAACTTCCATACGGTCAACGACCGCTACGGCAAGGAGCACGGCGACGAGGTCTTGAAGCAGATCGCCGATAGGGCAAAGGAGGTCATCAGCGAATCGGGAGGCATCGTTTGCCGCAGCGAATCCGACAAGTACATGATCTACTGCCCTCACCGTACGGATTACGAGGAGCTGCTCGATAATCTGACGATCATCTTCAAGGACAGCGAATCCGGCGAGAATCACATCCGTCTGAGGATGGGCGTCTATCCCGACGTCGATAAAACGCTGGATATCGAGCTCAGATTCGACAGGGCTAAGATGGCGGCTGATTCCGTTAGAGGAAACCTCGCGAAGCCTATCGGATTCTTTGATAACTCCATGCGCGAATCGGAGGTTCTCGCAGCCCAGCTGATCGAAGAATTTCCCTCCGCGATCAAGGAGAAGCAGTTTGTGGTTTACTTCCAGCCGAAGTTTGACGTTCGCGGTGACGAGCCCGTCCTTGTCAGCGCCGAGGCTCTGGTGCGCTGGAGGCACCCGGAGTTCGGCATGGTCAGCCCCGGCGTGTTTATCCCGCTGTTCGAGAAGAACGGGCTGATACAGGAGCTCGACCGCTATGTCTGGTCTCAGACAGCGGAGCAGATCCACGACTGGAAGGAGCGCCTGAATATCTCGATCCCGGTATCGGTCAACGTCTCGCGTATCGACCTCTACGATCCTGAGCTGATCGACAGGCTGATAGATATCGTCAGTAAGAACGACCTGCAGTTTTCAGAGCTGCTCCTCGAGATAACGGAGTCCGCTTATACCGAGAACTCTGAGAAGATAGTCGAAAAAGTGACGAAGCTCCGCAAGATCGGCTTCAAGATCGAGATGGACGACTTCGGCTCAGGCTATTCGTCGCTCAGCATGCTTTCATCCCTGCCCATCGACGCGTTGAAGCTGGATATGCATTTCATCCGCAACGCCTTCAAGGATCGCAAGGATACCCGGCTTTTAGAGGCGATGATACAGCTTTCGAGCGCGTTTGACGTACCTACCATAGCCGAGGGCGTCGAGACCGCAGAGCAGGTCTTCACCCTTAAGCTGATGGGCTGCGACATCATACAGGGCTATTACTTCTCGCGTCCGCTGCCTGCAGACGAGTTCGAGAAATTCATCTCAGAGAGGAAAGAAAAGCCGTTCGTCAGGAAGAAGAAGCGCAGGGGAACGCAAACCGACGAGTTCACCTACAGGGCGCTCCACGATTCGCTGACGGGTCTTTATAATTACAGCGCCTTTGATATCCTGTTCCACGACGCCGACCTTGAGCACGTAGCCGTGCTGATCGCAAGGGTCTGCGATTACTCCGAGATGATAAGGATCAAGGGGCGCGATTACGCCGACAAAGAGATCTGCCGCGTCGCGAACGTCCTTAAGTCGAGCTTCAGATCGGTGGATCATATCTGCCGCCTGAGCGAGGACGAATTTGTGGTCATCGTGACTCGACTTACCAGCTCGAGCAAGGAGCTTGTGCTCTCCAAGATCGAGAGCATTAACAAGATCCTCAAAGAGGAAGAGGACGGACTCGGCCCGGTAGGGCTGTGCGTAGGAGTTGCCTTCTCCGACAGGGCAAGACCCGAAGGAGATGTGTTCCAGGATGCCGATACCGCGCTGAACCGTATGCAGGAAATGAGAAAAACGGGATACTCTATATTCGAATAACGGAGGATATTATGATAACTATTGAAACTTTGAAAAATTACGGAGCCGATGTCGAGAGCGGACTCTCGCGCTGCGCAAACAACGAGGGGCTCTATCTGCGCCTTGTGAATATGCTCGTTAAAGAGCTTTCGACCGACGCTCTGGGCGAAGCCTTCAGGAAGGACGATTATGCCGCGGCGTTTGAGGTCGCCCATAAGCTCAAAGGCGGCGCAAGTAATCTTGGGCTCACGCCCATAGCCAAGCCCGTCTCTGAGCTGACGGAGCTGCTTCGCGATAAAAAGCCCATTGAATACAAAGCGCTGTACGATGAATATTCGGAGCAGACAAAGAAGCTGATCGAGCTTGCAGAATAATACTGATATCTATTTATAACCACTGTCATCTATTACAATTATCGGAAATCAGGATAAGAAAACAGCCCGCCGTCAAACCGGTGGGCTGTTGCTGTATCAGTATCGAAATATATCAGTCTCTCCTGAACAGATCTCTTGTATAGACCTTGTCCTTTACATCATCAAGGCAGCTGTCGTAGCGGTTTGCTATGATAGCGTCGGACTGCTTCTTGAACTCGCCGAGATCGTTGACGACCTTGGAGCCGAAGAAGGTGGTTCCGTCTTCAAGCGTCGGCTCATAGACGATTACAGTCGCGCCCTTCGCTTTGATTCGCTTCATGACGCCCTGGATAGAGCTTTGGCGGAAATTATCCGAATTGCTCTTCATCGTCAGACGAAATACGCCGATCGTGACGTTGTGCTCGGCATGGCTGTCATAGTCGCTGTTCTCGTGGTAATAACCCGCCTTTTCCAGAACGCGGTCGGCGATGAAATCCTTGCGCGTGCGGTTGGAATCAACGATAGCGGACATCATGTTCTGCGGCACCTCGTCGTAGTTCGCGAGCAGCTGCTTTGTGTCTTTAGGCAGACAGTAGCCGCCGTAGCCGAAAGACGGATTGTTATAATGCGAGCCGATTCTCGGGTCGAGGCATACGCCCTCGATGATGGAGCTTGTATCCAAGCCCTTCATCTCGGCATAAGTATCGAGCTCGTTGAAGAAGCTGACGCGCAGGGCGAGGTAGGTGTTGGCGAACAGCTTTACAGCCTCCGCCTCGGTAAAGCCCATCAGCAAGGTGTCGATATCTTCCTTGATCGCGCCCTCCTGCAGGAGCTTCGCGAAGCACTGCGCAGCTTTAACCAGTTTCTCGTCAGCCATATCTGTACCGACGATGATGCGCGACGGATAGAGGTTATCGTACAGAGCCTTGCTCTCACGGAGAAATTCCGGGCTGAAGATGATGTTCTTGCTGCCGGACTTCTCGCGGATATGCTCGGTAAAGCCGACGGGTATCGTGGACTTGATCACCATGATCGCGTCGGGATTGTACTGCATGACGAGGTCGATGACAGCCTCGACAGCGGAGGTATCAAAGTAGTTCTTCTTGCTGTCGTAGTTGGTGGGGGCGGCGATCACGACGAAGTCCGCATCCTTGTAGGCGTACTCTGCGTCGAGGGTAGCTTCAAGATCCAGCTCCTTTTCAGCAAAATACTTCTGGATGTAGTCGTCCCGGATGGGCGATTTTTTGTTGTTGATAAGCTCCACCTTTTCGGGGATGATATCCACCGCCTTGACGGTGTGATGCTGTGCCAAAAGCACGGCAATAGACAAGCCGACATATCCGGTGCCCGCTACTGCGATTTTCATGTTATTTGCCTCTTTCTGAATACCTTATATTTTATAAAACTCTTTATACCACTCCGCAAACCTGCGTAAGCCTTCACGTAATGAGGTCGACGGCTTGAAGCCGAAGTCGCGCTCTAAAGCGGAGGTGTCGGCATAGGTGATCGGGACGTCTCCCGGCTGCATGGGTACGAGCTTTTTGTGCTCCTCGAAGTTGTAATCCCCGGGCAGAACGCCGGCTCTGACAAGCTCCTGCTGCAGGATGTCGACAAAGTCGAGCAGATTCTCGGGATTGCTGTTGCCGATGTTATAGACGGCATACGGCGGCTCGGGCAAGCCGTCCTCTCCGACCTTACGCTCCGGAGCCTTCATCATCACGCGCTTGACTCCCTCGACGATATCGTCGACATAGGTGAAGTCGCGTTTGCAGTTGCCGTAGTTGAAGATCTGTATGGTCTCGCCCTTCAAGAGCTTGTTCGTAAAGCCGAAGTACGCCATATCCGGTCGACCCGCGGGACCGTATACCGTGAAGAAGCGCAGCCCGGTAGACGGGATATTATAGAGCTTAGAGTAGGCGTGGGCAAGCAGTTCGTTGCTCTTCTTGGTCGCGGCATAAAGCGAGATCGGGTTATCCACCATATCGTCGGTAGCGAACGGAACCTTTTTGTTGCCGCCGTATACAGACGATGACGACGCGTACACCAGATGCTCCACACCCTTCGCGCCGTTGTCGTAGGAGTGACGGCACGCCTCAAGGATGTTGTAGAAGCCGATCAGGTTGCTCTGTATGTAAGCGTCGGGATTCTCGATCGAATACCGCACGCCTGCCTGCGCAGCGAGATTGACGACGATATCGGGCTTGTGATCGGCAAAGATCGAGTCGATCAGCGCCTTGTCTGCAAGATCGCCCTTGATGAACGTCCAGCTTATCTGCGGATTCGCCTGAGCGAGCTTTTCGATCTCCGACAAACGATATTCCTTCAGCGAGACGTCGTAGTAGTCGTTCATGTTATCGAGTCCGATCAGCGTCATCGGTTTGCCGGAGCGCATCAGCTCCATCACGAGATTCGCGCCGATAAAGCCCGCGGCGCCGGTGATGATAATGTTTTTGTCAGTTAGTTTATTCATTTGCATATTCTCTTTTCGGGTGATATGGTTTCAAATCACGGCTTTTGTACCGCCTGGATAGTAATGCTTGAAGCCGGGTCATGCCGCATTTCTCACGCAGCATGACCCTTGTGTGATTTATGGATAAGGTTGAACAATGATGTGTTCGGTCGGCGGTGAGCCTTAACGCATCTTGTCGGAAGCGTTGTGGATAAGAGGTCTGATCTGATAGATCTTTTCTTCGGTAGAGTTGCTGAACTTGACGGAATATTTGACCTCTATCTCGACGCGCTTTTTGTTGTATTCTGCTACGCTGTTTTCGAGCATATCCAGATACAGCTTTGCCTTGACAACTGAGCAGTTTTCAAAAAGTCCCAGGAAGTAGCCCGGTCTGTTGCAGCCGACAAAGCCGTAATTGCGGGAGATCGTCTTGAGGATCTCGCCGAAGTTTGCCAGCAGCATATCGCCTGCCTTGCGTCCGAGGGTATCGTTGATATCCATAAGATTGTCTATCTGGATGATCATGCAGGTGAAGTTCTCGCCCAGCTCCTTTTGACTCAGCGCGTTTATCTGGATATCGCACATCTGGCGGTTGGGCAGCTTGGTGGTCTTGTCGGTATAGAGGATGTACTCGAGGAAGTCCTTGAGTCTTCCGATCACTACCGCACCGGCGCAGCCGAGGAAGATGAAGAATACGACTGCCAAGCCGATATACAGCTTGATGTTGACCTTTTGCGAGGTGACGATGGAGTTGAGGGTGCTCAGGTTGCTGGCGCCGAGATATTCGTTGAGCTCCTGAGCGGTACCCTGAACGATCGCGTACTGATCGTTGATCAGGGCTACAAGATCCTCGATATCCTTTTCGATATCCTCGCTCAGGACCTTATTTTTGGTGTTGGTGACGAAGATGGATTTGATATACTCGGCGTGCTCTTTGTCGATCTTGTCGTTTTCGATCGACTGTCTGAGCTTGACATACTCCACGATAAGGTCGTCGTAAGTCGTCGTGACATTCAGATTTCTTTCTCTGTCTCTGCCGTCGACGTCCATGATTATGGCGGTGCTGTTGTCCTCTGCGGCGCCTTCGTTCACGCTGGCGCCGTTATTAGTGTTTTTATCACTGTAATTTTCGATAAGAGACTTTAGCTTCTTTGCCTTTTCCTCATTATTCTGGATATTGATCTCCAGAGAGTCGATAGTATCCTGCTGCTTTTTCACCAGGAGGTCGTTATCCTTGGTGTATTTGTTTTGCAGAATACTGGCGTAGATATAAGGTACCTTTTTGTTGAGGAGATAATCGTAGATGCTCTCAAGGTCGGTAAAGGTATAGCCTGTGGCGGAAGCTCTGAAATCGGGATAGAGATCCTTCTTCTGCAACAGATAGTTGTCTATATCCTTGAGGGATGTCTGGATGATCTCGGCGCTCTCTATATAGTCGTAATCGTTTGAGCTGATATTGGATGCGTTGTTCGGCAGGATGAGCTGATCTATATACTTCTCGCTGTAAAAAGAATAGTAATTCTTCATTATGGCGTCAAGCATATTCCCGGCATAGCGCATCGACTTCTCAGAGTCGGCTTCGTAGGTTATGATGTAATCGGACGGGAAATACGAGTATTCCTCACCCTTCTTGAGAGCGGCTTCTTTCTTGACCTCCTCATCCTCGGGGATAACGGGCTTGACCTTGATCTTTGAGCGTACTCCGTCGACAGAGGCGTTCAGCCCCAGATCCTCGATAGCGCCCTTGATGACGGTGGAGGAGTATATCTCGGAGACGTCGAGCTTCGCACCGTTAGGGGTAAATCCGTCTTTGATGGCTTCATTGGTGTACTCGATCGCCGTAGTAGCGGTGTATACCTGCTTTGAGTTTGCGTAATAGTAGATGGCGATAGCGCCGACAAGCGCGACGATCAGTATCAGGAATTTGCCCTTAGAGAGGTATCTCAGTAACTGGAATTCTTTCATTCAGCCTTACCTCCCTTCTTATACATCCGGAATTTCAACCAGATGACTACGAAGATCAGAACCAGCAGTCCCGCCGCGACCTCGAACAGGAAAACGAGGCGGAGCCTCTGGATCAAAGACTTTTTGACCGGCTTGAACGTCAGATAATCTTTAGTTCTGTACTTTACGTAAGCTTTGTCCACAGCTTCGATCTGGCGGGAGAGCTCGGTGAACTTGTTGCGGATATCTGCGATCATCTGACTTGCTTTATCGAGATTCTCCTTGCTGTTGGTACCGGCTGCCATCTTGCTGATGATATCCTCGTTGACCGTGATCTCCTTTGACGTCTGCTGGGCAGAGTCGAGCATATCGTCAGCCTCTTTTGCTATGTAGTCCATGCCGGTTTTGGTCTTGGACATATAGTAGGTGTTCTTGCTGTCGTCTATAGAGGGGATCATGACCACGCTGATCATATCGTCGTCGTACATCTTTATGCCGTCGTTGCGAACGGTGTAGCCCGCCATATCCTTTTTGTAGCTTATTCCCATAAGGCGGTTTACATATTCGAGGGCTGAGATGAAGCGTGCTTTGTCATCCGAGCAGCCTGCCATAGTTACGAACGTGCGGTATTTCGCGATATCGTAGCTCTGGATATCCTCGACCTTTTGCACCAGAGACTTGAAGGTCTCGTCCGATTCGGCTTCAACGTAAGATTTGCTCTGCTTGGATCTCGTGTTCAGGTATTTCTTGATCTGTTGAGCCTTGATGTCGAGCAGATCGGCGATCTCAAGATACTCCTTATCGTTAAAGACTTCGATGTCAAATTCGAGGATAGACCGGTTCTCGGTATATCTGGAATAGAAATTATCCTTATACGACTTGCACAGATAAGTGATGAGGTCTTCGGTTTTTATATCCTTTATCGAAGAGTGTCTGTTGAGGGTTATTTTATATGTTGTGGAGATATAGTATTCTCCCTCAGAAAACGACTTGTGGTTTGTCGCGTTGATAGATATGCCGTCGCAGATCTTGTCAACGTTGACGGATTCGGGGTCTATTCCGCAATACCAGAGCATACGCTCCACAACATCTTTGCTTGAGATGTTGTAGGCGTTGAAGCGGGTAGAGTTAGGATTCAAGCCGTTCGCCGCCTCCTCATAGTTGAGGCTCATCTCAACGGACGCGGTCTTCTCGCTCTGGAAGGCGAAGTAGCACGAGCCTAACACTATGATGGCAATAAGCGGTATGCAGATCCATACGCGCATATTGAACATGGCGATGATCGTCTTCTTGATGCGGGAGCTGTTCGAGTAATTCCTTTGAACGTCGTCTATGACCTTGTTGAAAGGTGAAAGCACTTTTTCTGTTACCCGGCTCGCATCGTCGATGATCTTGAACCTGTGCTTCGGAGAAGCGTCTTTGGTATTTGATTTAGCGTTATCATCGGTCGATGGAGCGTCCCCGGTATCGGATGAAGCTTTGTCATCGCCCGATGAAGCCTCCCCGGTATCGGATGAAGCATTATCATCGCCTGATGAAGCGTCCACTGTATCAGATAAAGAGCCATCGTCGTTCGAAGAAGCATCTTCGATATCGGATGAAGCATTATCGGAGCCGGATGAACTTGCTCCGGAAAAAGGCAAAATGTCTTCTATGCTGAATGAAACAGCTTCGATATCGGATGTTGCGTCTTCACAGCCGGATGAAACAGCCTTGGCTGCAGAGGAAACGCTTTTGGCTTTATCTGTCAGTTCAAATTTTTTGTTATCCATCAAACTCTCCCTTCCGTTTTTGGGCTTCGCAGTTGCGGAGTGTCGAGATATTTTTATAGTAAGATCAGGTTAATGATCGGATCTTATACTGAGATATGTGTACAGTCGCATTAAATCATGAATATAAAGGTGTGCGGTATCGAATTAATACCAGCATATGTCGGCGACTACGAGCTCGGGCTGGTTGTTGATCCTGGGGATCTTTCTGGAGTCTCCCAGTCCGCGGCTGATGACCACCTGCGTGCCGTCCTTAACGGTCATCACGCCCTCGGTCATCTCGGGCAGGAAGCCCTCGCCGGTGCTGAAAAGACCGCCGATAACGGGGAGCCTGATCAGTCCGCCGTGAGCGTGCCCCGTGAAGGCGATGTCGATCCCTTTGTCAAGGAGCTTTTCTTTGAACAGCTCGGGATAATGCGTCAGACATATGCGGCAGTTGGAGGTGGGCTCGAGCGATTCTGCAAACTTCTTACTGTTGTTGGTTTCGACCTCATACTGCTCTGTACCTTCTGAAACAGCGATCAGCTGGATGACCGTATTCTTGACCTTGACGTTGGCGGCTTCGTTGGACAGCAGTTCAACGTTATGCTCCTCGAGCTTTGATACAAATTCTCTGTCCTCAAACAGATACTGGTCGAGCTCGTTGTTACCGAAGCAGGCGTATATCGGGGCGATCTCGCTCAGCTCATCCGAAAGGTGGAACAGGACGGAGTAATCGCTGTCGCGATAATTCATCATGTCTCCTGCATAGAAGATCAGATCGGGGTGTAGCTCTCTGATCTGTTTTATCAGCTTGCTGTTGCCCTCGCCGTATTCTATGTTATGCAGGTCGGCAAGCTCGATGATCCTGATATTGTCTGAGACCTTGTCGCAGCGCAGCTGGTAGAACGATACCATAAAATTTTGATTTAAGTAAATGTTGACCCCAACCGTCGTAATAAAGCCGACGACCAATAACAACACCAATAGCAGAAACACCTTCAGCTTTTTGGGCATACGCTTGCCGGTCTTTTCTTTGGGCTGTTTGGGTTGTTTTTTCATGGACTGTTCATTCCTTTCAATCAAGGTGAAGGGCTTTAGCCAAATTAGAATGCGAGTTGTTGTCGCTTATCTTTTTGGCAGGATTGCCGGCTATGGTTATACCGTTATCCTCGAAGCTCTTGGTCACGACGCTGTTAGCGCCTATCGCTATGTCGTTACCGATCTTTATATCGCCGATTATTGAGGTGCACGGGCCGATAAAGCAGTTATCTCCTATATGCGCCGCCTCGTTCCGGCCGTTGGTCGCGCCTATGGTGACGCACTGGTGTATACGGCAGTTCTTGCCTATTTTGGCAGACGGATGAACGACGATAGGCCCCCAGTGGGCGATCGAAAGACCTTCTTCAAAGGCGTTCGGCGGGATATGGAAGCCGCAGAGCTTACGGCCCTTTTTCCTGAGCCTGTAATGCAGCCATATGCCTACAGCCTTGCCGAAAAAGCTCTTCTTGCAGTTCAGGTAATACTCTGTCTTTCTGAGCAGGATCTCATACTGCCATATCTCGTCGCCGGCGATACGCGGCTTTTTTCGGGTTTTGTACAGGGCGATCCTGTCCTGCTCCAGATAACGCTTGAGATCAGCCTTGCTTTCGATCATTTGCGCCCTCGGCTTTTGCGTCGCCGCCTACGGAGCGCAGCAAGTAATCGCTGCTGCTCTTCCTCAGCTTTTCGACATATTCATATACCTTATCGTAATCTATCTTATCGTTATTGATGATCGCAGCGAAATCCGCGTTCGGGTCGAGATCACGGCTCCCTATACCGAACTGACCGAGCAGGGCGTTGATCTTTTTGACGCGGCTCTCGATAGAAGCGTAAACGCGGAAGTCTTTTCGGTTGAGTATCGAGAAGACTACACCGTGGAAGGTGCCGGTATAAACATACTCCGCTCTGCGGAACAGCTCCGCCCACTCGAAGGAGTCGAGCTTTATCGACATCTGGGAGTACATCTTGTCATATTCTCCGGCGCCGAGGACTGCATAGCCCTTTTTGTGAGCGCCTTCGATTATCCTCTTCTTCAGCTCATGGGGGATACCGTTGCAGTAATAGAAGAGGACGTATGGCTTTTCGGTCAGCTTTTTGATCTTCTCGTTATCTATCTTGGGGGTAGGGGTGAGGAAGGTGGGGTCGCAGACCAGCTCGGGGGTCTTACCGAGGGCATTTTTGCACAGCTCCTGAGCTCCCTTATCCCTCGCGGATAGGGCGGTAAAGCCCTTCATCGCAGCCCTGACCTCGTCGGGGATATTGTCGGTGGTGGATTTTCCGACGCTGGGGGCATAGGCGACGATACGCTTTGCGTTCAGACCGCCGCTGAATTTGACCAGCGAAAAAGTTTTGTTGTCGAGGAAGTTCCATACCTCGTCGCTTCCGACCACTATGCAGTCAAGACCGAGCGAGTTGATCTGTTCGGCATTATAGACCCTTTTTGTCAGGTTGAGGTGTTCCTTGCGGGTCTTTTTGAAGATGCCGAGCTGAGACAGCTTGTGGATCCATGATTTAGGCGTTTCCGTACCGATGTAAAATCTGAAGAAGCCGCCGGTATTGAATAGATTTTGCTTCGGGATGATGAAGTTGATGACACAGACCTCATCATCCGGGAAAAGAGCTTTGATCTTTTCCTGCAGCGCCCAGCACTGTAAAAAGGCGCCGAAATTATTTACGCTTTGGTGAGTCAGGATTCCTATCTTCATACCTATGCTCCTTTCCGATCGTTATACAGATCCAAATAAAGATTTTGCATTCTTTCGGCTTCCGCCGTGATATCATAGCCTGATCTTTGCAGCTCGGCAGCGCGGCTTACTCTTGCTTTCGGCTTGAAATCGAGGATAGCCTTCGCCCAGACCGCAGCGCTGTCGTTGAGCCCCGGGTACACGACGTTTTCGGTTATGCCGACCTCGGGGGTGATCGTGTCTGAGAGGACGCACGGCAGGTCGGCTGCCTGAGCCTCTATCGTGACGACCGGCAGACCCTCGTAGAGCGAGGTCATTACAAAAACATCGAAGACGCTGTACCACTCGTTTACGTTCGACAAAACTCCCGTGAAGGTCACGGAGTCTGTTATACCGAGCTCCTTTGTATATTCTCTGAGATTCGGCTCGAGCTCGCCGGAACCGATGATCACGAGATGGGCGTTCGGATTCTGCCTGTGTACCTCGGCGAAAACCTCTAAGAGCTTCTTCTGGTTTTTCTGCGGCATCATCCTGCCGACGTTGCCAATAACGAACTTATCACCCAGACCGTATTCGCGGCGGATCGCCGCTCGGGTTTGCTCGTTGAAAAGGAAATCGCCGACGTTTATCGCGTTATGGATGAGCTGATGATTATTGTTCCAGCGCTTCTCGGAGAAGTAGAACTTACCAGCTGCATCCGAGCAGCCCCAATAATCGGTGGCGACATATTTTATCATGGGACGGAGCAGCTTTTTCACGTTGTTCTTGAATCCGACCGGGATCGCTGTCGCGTGGGCGTGGGCGATCCTTGTGGGGATGCCGTTTTTCTCGGCAGCCTTAAGGGCGTACAGCATCAGCGAACCGTTATGCGTATGGATGATCCTGTACTCCGGATTTTCTTTGAAGAGCTGTGTCATATAGTCAACATACTTTTTATAGCTCATAAATCCCGGAGAGATGAAGATCCTGCCGCCGAGCTCGCGGATCTCCTCGTCATAATTTCCGGGCTGAGGCTTGTTAGCCAAAAAATCGAATTGGACCTTGCTGCGGTCGGTGTGTCTGTAAAAGTTCATCAGCATAGTTTCTATGCCGCCGCGATCCATGTTGCTGACTGAATGTAATACTCTGATCATAGCTGCTCTCCGTATAATTATTTTTCTAAAATCATTTTGGGCTTTTTCCTCAGTTTGGCGTCCTTCTGTCGCCTCTTTAATCTCCAGCGGTCGAACGAGTTCAGATACAGGGGATTTTCACTTCGCAGCGGAGTCAGTTTTTCCGGCACGAAGAAGTACGACATCGGGAGCAGCCTTACAACCATGCTCGACCAGTAATAAAACATCGTATTATCGGTGAGGTAGGTTATAAGCATATATATATTTATCGACATAAAGCAAACGGCAACCATCTCGCCGCAGCGGGTTATGTACCAGTGGGTCTGGTAGACATAGTAGAACATTATCCAGGCGAAGAAGCCCCAGAAGCCGACCTCGACATACATCTTCAGGATATCGTTATGGACGGCGGTTATGTCTACGACCTGATCCTTTGTACCGTGCATACTCTTCAGCAGCTGTACGCAGAACTCGTATCCCTTTCCGCCGTATGTCGGCGAGACCTCATAGAAGTTCGCGATAAAATCGTATATCTTTTCGCGACCGTTGAGCTCTATTTCATGCTCTATACAAAATTTCATAAAGGTGCCGTTCTGTATTATTATGATATAAAAGTAGCAGAACGCAACGATAAAGAACGCGGTGAAGTACAGCACCTTTATCTTTTTATTATAGCTTAAAAGCAAACATATAATGGCAAACGCAATACCGAGCAGCAGGCTCAGGAAGGCTATACGCTTCAAACCTGCGAAGAACAGGAACAAGGCTACCCCCGCGTACAGGAAACGCAGCCTCTCCTGCGGGCAGAAGAACAGGAAGTAGATGACGTACACGCCCATGACGAACGTTATATCGTGTATCTCTATCGCCCGGATAAAGCTCGAATTGATAATAACATCGTTGGCGCCGAAGGTGGTTATGTTGCGGATCATATCATTGATCGCGCTGCCGATACCGGTCGTAGCCGCGCCTATGAGGATGATAACGAGGTTGGCGCCTGCGATACCGTAGAAATAAACTGCGCTGAGGACGATGGCGATATTCAACAGCTGGTATGATATCTTGGATGTGCCTTTTATGATAAAGCCTATGGATTCCAGCTGGATGATCCAGATGAAGATCGAGACTAATATGATCCCGATGATCACCGAAGAGTACAGAAGACCGAAGCGGTAGAGTATCTTAAAATTCCGGATGTTGCCCGTCCAAAAGAAGTATATAAGCGCAAGTCCTATCGCGCCTGCCGAAAGCAACTTGGGCAAAGCGCCGAGCGCCGCGTTGAGCACCTTGTAGTCGCCCATAGCTGCGCCGAAGATGCAGAATATGTAAAGTCCGATATATACCTTTGACGTCTTTGTATATAACTTATGCGACTCCGTATCCTCATCTCCTCTCCATGCGGTATTGCCTTAACTCAGAGCCTTTTTGATGCGCCTGTACACGCCGCTTACTATCCTGTATTTTTCATCGCCATACTCGATGAACTTCTTCCTTCTTGCAAGCGAGACGCCGTAGCTCAGCTCCCATCTGCCGCTTGCCTTCGGGTCGAACTCTGCTATCGCTGTCTTATACGGCTCGATCTCGATAAAGTGCAGGAAATCCTGTTTTCTCTCATCCCTTGACTTCGGGTTGTCCTTATGGAGAACGTTGAGCCGCATATAGTCCTGCAGCATCAATATGGCGCGGTGATTGTTGAATCTTTTTCTTACGTCGGCGTCGCCCGGATACAGCTTCTCGATGCATTTTTCGAAGTGTCCGTTTAGCATCGTGTATATCTCCAACAGATCGGGGTTGTATCTTTGGGTTATGCCTCCGGGATTGTTGCGGTAGAAATACATGACGTAGGGCAGGTACGCTATCCTTTTTGCGTAGTAGTACGCCATGGTGTTGAAAACCGAGTCCTGGGCTTTTTTCTGACCTACGGGGAAGAGCAGATCGTTTTCTACGAGATATTCTTTTCGGTAGAGCGCTCCCCATGCCGCGTGGTAAAACGCGCGGGCAGGCAGACCGAGGTCTTTGGTTATGGTGTTGTCGAGGCAAAGGCAGGATATGCTGAGCTCTCTGCCTGCTTCTTCGGGCAGACAGGTGAGCTCTGTCACGGTACAGGGCTCTTCCTCCTGTTTTTCGTCAATAAACTTGAGTCGCTCGAGGATGATGATATCCTGAGGCTCGTCGCTGAACCTGAGCGCTGTTTCGACAAAGTGATCCGAGAGCAGATCGTCGCCGTCGGCGAAGAATATCCACTCGCCTGCGGCTTCGGATATCGTGCGGTTACGAACGGCGCTGAGCCCGCCGTTTTTGCCCATATTTATATATCTTACCATGTCGTACTTATCGGCATATTCCCGGCATACTTCGCCTGAGTTGTTTGTCGAGCAATCGTCGATGAGCAGCAGCTCGGTCTCGTCGTTCAGCTGCCGAACTATCCCTTCGATATGCTTTCGAAGGAAGGATTCGTCCAAATTATAAACAGCGGTTCCGATAGAAAGCTTAACGGTCATTTTGCATATCCTTTCATGATAATAACAGATATAAGTTTGTCGTTGAACACTTTTCGTGTGTCTGATCCGGTAATTTTTTGTAAACTTTTTATGAGAATACTATATCCGATGATGTGTTGCTCGCTTCGTCTTTGCTTGACAATATTTTACGGAAAGCGTATAATATCAATCAAACTTTTAGGGGCGGATTCGATATGTATAAAGTCAAAAGATTGTTCATCTACATAAAGGTTTTTTTCGTTACTGTAGCCGCAGAGATTGTCAGCCTTTTTGTGAAAGGCGACCCTAGGTATAAAGACCTCTGGATAGTTTCCGAAAGAGGTATAGACGCGCGGGACAACGGGTATCATTTCTTCAAATATTTGAGAAACGCTCACCCCGAGATAAACTCTGTTTATATCATCTCAAAGGATTCTCCTGACCGCAAAAAGGTCGAGCCGCTGGGCGAGCTTGTCGAATACGGCAGCTTCAGGCATTATCTTTGCTTTGTGCTCGCCAGGTACAAGGTCAGCACGCATATCGAGGGATATTCTCCGGATATACTTTTCTTCCATAAATTCGGAAAGCTCTTTCCCGATAAGGCGAAAAAGGTTTTTCTCCAGCACGGGATCATCAAGGACGACCTCGCCTTCTGTCATGCCGAGAACACCAACATAGATATGTTTGTCTGCTCGGCAGTACCGGAATATGAATATATAGACAGGAACTTCGGCTACAAGCCGGGTATCCTGAAGCTCACGGGCTTATGCAGATACGATAATCTGAGGAAAAACGAGCGCCCCGTCCGCAAGATCCTGTTTATGCCTACATGGCGTTGGGCTCTGCGCACCTGCAACAGGAGCACCTTCGCCCAAAGCGATTACTGCAAAAAGTACAATTCGTTTTTGAACAGCAACAGGCTGCTGGAGCTGCTTGAAGAGTATGACTATGAGCTGGTCTTTTACCCTCACTATGAGGTCCACCGCTTCCTCGACTGCTTCAGCACCGACAACGCAAGGGTGAGCATCGCCGATTTCAAGAACAACGACGTTCAGGAGCTGTTGATAAACAGCGATATCCTCATAACCGATTACTCGAGCGTTTTCTTCGATTACGCCTATATGAGAAAGCCGATGGTCTTCTTCCAGTATGATGAGGAGGGATTCCGTCAGGGTCACTACAAGCAGGGCTACTTCGATTACAGGCGCGACGGCTTCGGCGACGTCGTCGAAACAGAGGACGATGTGATCGACAGCATAAAGCATATTCTTCAAAACGACCTCAAGCCCGATCAGGTATATCTTGACAGGATGAACTCGTTCTTCAAGTTCGACGACGCAGAAAACAGCAGGCGCAATTTCGAAGAGATCTGCAAGCTGTAAATATTGAAAAAGTAGTTGATACAGATAATACCGAGATCGCCGCGTCGGGCTCTGTCGCCCTGCCCGCGATGACAGCATGCTGCGGCGGTATCATCCGCAAAGCCGGATGATTATTCGGCTTTCTTCGGTTTCTTCTTTATACCGGCAAGTCTGAGCGCAAAGCTCACCGCCGGCTTGAACTCGGGCAGGAAGCAGTTGCCCGCCGCGTAGAAGACGAAGGATATCACCGTTGCTATGATACCGTAAACTATGATCGCGGGGATGCCCTCCAGATTTATCATTCCGCATACAAAGTAGCAGGCTGCGCCGGCTGCCGCGGTGACGATCCACAGCCAGAGGAGCTTGAGCATATACTTGGACTGCTTCTCTTCGGTGAAGTAATGCTTGAAGAGGATCCGCGTGCCCCAGGTACCTTCGATAAAGACGATACAGAATATGGTCGAGAGCATTACGCCGGTTACTCCGATGTAACGCACAAGCAGGATGTTGAGCGAAAGGTTGACGACCGTTTCGACGATGGGGCGGAACCTGTCCTGCCACCAAAGTCCTGCGGCGTCGCGGTAGATATGACAGATGCGGCTGAAATGAGTCGCGAAGAAATATATGCAGAAGACGACCATGACGATGTCGCCGAACATCATCTTCTCGCCGATCCAGAGCTTTATAAACGGCTGCAGACAGCCGACAAAGCCGACCGTAAGCCATGACACCAGCCACATATACAGCAGCTGCAGCTTTTTGAAGTCGGCGTAGTTCTTCTCCTTGCTCTCTACGACCATCGAGTTGCCTACCGACGCCGTTACGCTGTTCGATACGAGCACCATGATACCGGTGATCGCGTTAATGATGAAGTAGTAGCTGTTGTACTGACCGAGCAGTTCAAGACCCAAAAACGCCGAGATGACTATACTGTCGAGAGAATTTCTGAAAACGAAGCTGACCTTATGCAAAAACATCCCGGCGACACGTTTTTTGATTTTGTTTATCTCTTCTTTGGGAACTGAGCCCTCGCATTTATAGTTCGGATATCTCTTTGTGGATAGATAATAGAGCGCCAGATTCCTGAGTATGGTAGAAAAAGGCAGCGCCAGAGAATAGAAATAATACGCGAGATACTCGTGATCCCGAAGCGCGATGATCGCGATGATCTGCAGAACGGTAGTGCCGACCTTAAAGATCGAGTAGATGTTGTTGTTTACCGAGTACTGCTGGTCTGCCGTGAACAAAGAGGAACGGTAGGAAAACATCAGGTATGACACTACCGAGTTCCCGAGATTGATCAGATAAAGCACGTAAAGATTCAGTCCCTCGGGCAGATCCTTCTTGACTATGATATGCAGGAACGGCATTATCGCAAGACCCATAATGGTCATGGCGAGCGCTATCCAGCGGTAGACGGTGCGGTATAATCTGAGCAGCGCGCAGATCGTCGCCGTATCGTCCTCGGCAAGCGGCTTGTACATACTGTAGACCATGGCTGAGCCTATGCCCAGCTCCGACAGCGCCAGTATCTGCAGGATAGAGGTGAACAGGCTGTCGAGACCCAAATATACGCTGCCGAGGTAATAGATCAGGATGGTTCGCAAAATGAAGTTGGTCAGCATGATGACCAGCTTGTTTATTACCGAGGTGATTATATTCCGTTTTGCGTGCTGTGTTCTTGTAGCCATTGTATCACTTAGCCTTTAACGATTATTTGTTTTGAACCAACTTGTAAACATCAAGGGTCTGATCGGTGACGTTGTCCCAGTCGTATTTCGCCAGCAGCTCAGCCCGCTTTTCCTTGACCTCAGCCGGGGTGACGCCGGGCTTGAAATCGCAGTCCTTGAGCTCGCTGTGCTCCAGACAAAAGCTCAGTATCTCTCTGAGCGACTGTGTGTCGCTGCGAACGAAAGAATTACCGTAGCCGTCGAGACAGTCAATATTTTCTGCGATATTGCTGACGATCACCTTTGCGTCGTAGCCTACGGCTTCGAGCAGGCTCAGCGGCATACCCTCGTTATCGCTGGGGAGGATATAGAGATAACAGTTCGAAAAGAGCTCCGAAAAAACCTTTCCGCTTACGAAATCGGTGAAGATTATATTATCACAGCCCTCAGCCCTCTTGAGCACGGACGAGATATATTCGGTCTCGGGAGTTATGCCTCCGGCGATCACGAGCTTTTTATCGGTGTCTATAGTCTTATACGCGTCGATGAGATAATCCAGCCCCTTTTCGGGAGTGATGCGCGCAAGGAAAAGGATGTAGCTGTCTTTGGAGAGCCCGAATTCACGGGCTATGATATCCGGTTCCTCAGGTGTGACGGCGCCGATGCCGTTCGGTATGAACAGCGTGTCGCAGCCGTAGGTCTCTTTGAAGTAGCGCCTGACGTTCTCAGACAAAACGATGACCTTGTCGGCGTGCTTTGCCGCCATCTTCTCGCCGAACTTTATGAATTTCGATGCAAAGCCTTCCCATTTGCTGCTCTGCCAGTTGAGCCCGTGTATGGTGGCGACGACCTTCTTGCCGAAGAGCTTGGCGATGGGGATCATGGCGCAGGGTCCCTCGGCATGATAGTGGACGACGTCATATTTTTTGAAAACGCATTTTAAGGTCGCGAAGAAAGAGTACACGACCGCGTTGAGGGAGGGATGCTGAAAGGTCTTTACCTCAACGACCTTGACCTTTTTGTAGCTGTCGATCTTTTCTTCGTTGCACCGGCGGTTATATACCGTTACATCGTGTCCTTTTTCAGCCATCCTTGTCGACAATTCCTCGACAACGACCTCGACTCCGCCGCTTCTGCCCGGTATTCTTTTGTGACCTATCATTGCGATTTTCATGCTTCAACACCTGATTTCCTTTTACACAATTCGATACTTAATCATTATTATAGCATAATTAGTTAAAATAATCAACTTTTTATACAATAAAAAACTGTTTTTTGGAGGACAATCGTGGACAAATTTATTGTTATCAACAACCCGAAGGAATGCTGCGGCTGCGCTGCCTGCCTGAACATCTGCCCGAAGGACGCTATCGGGATGATCGAGGACGAAGCCGGATTCATCTATCCGAAGGTCGATACCGACCTCTGCATAAACTGCGGAATGTGCAAAAGCGTATGCACGTTCAATGAAAAGAGCAGCGGCGGAGATCCGGAGCCTAAGGTCTATGCCGGCGTGATAAACGACCGCGGGATACTCGGCAACTCATCGTCCGGCGGAGTCTTTTCTGCGCTCGCGAACGCTGTTCTGCAAAAGGGAGGCGTCGTATTCGGCGCAGCGTGGGACGAGGATCTCTCGCTGTCTCACATCGCCGTGCGCAGCGGTAAGGAGCTCGAAAGGCTCAGGGGCTCGAAGTATGTCCAGAGCTCTGTCGGGACGACCTACAGAGAAGCCAAGGCGCTGCTCGACGCCGGAGAATACGTTTGCTACTCCGGTACCCCCTGTCAGATATCGGGGCTCAAGGCGTATCTGAAAAAGGATTATGACAACCTCCTCGCGATAGATATCATCTGTCACGGCGTACCCAGCCTCAGGATGCTGAAGGATGATCTGAGGTATGTTTCAGGCAAGAATCCGGGCGACTTGAGCGATGTGAAATTCCGTGATAAATCCTACGGCTGGGGAGTCAAGGGCTCAATAATCACAGAGAACAAAAAGATGAAATATAACGCCGGCACCTCTCCGTATTATTTCTATTTTCTAAAGGGCGAGGTCTACCGCGAGAGCTGCTATAACTGCCGCTTCCCGTCCGAGAAACGCCAGGGCGATATAACCCTCGGCGATTACTGGGGCATCAGGCAGGAGCTTATAAAGAGCCTCGGCGACGTCGACCCCGACCTCGGCATCTCGTGCATCCTCGTCAACAGCAAAAAGGGCGAGGAGTGGCTCGAAAGGGCAAAGGGCTCTTTGTCGCTGGCTGCCTCCGATCTGTCAAGCGTAAAGAAGAAAAACGGACAGCTCACAGAGCACAGCAAGCCCCTGCCCGAGCACAAGGAATTGCTCGACGGCTATATAAAGGACGGCTATTCGTCATTCACCAAAGGGTATAAAAAGCACACCAAGGATCATATCGTAAGAGGCATAAAAAACATGATCCCGGCGAAAGCAAAGAGAAAGATCAACGATATCATATCAAAGCCCTGAGTTGATCCTGCAACCGGATCACTAAGCCTGCGCTTATGTATGGATATATAATACAACAGGGAGCACCGTTTGGTACTCCCTGTTATGTCAATGGTGGAGACTGCTGGACTTGAACCAGTGACCTCCTGCGTGTGAAGCAGGCGCTCTCACCAGCTGAGCTAAGCCTCCTTTTGTTTCCAAAAAGAATTGTACACCATCATAACCTTTGTGTCAAGAGCAAAAAAGTAATTCTCCGGAAGTCTGCATAAGTCAAAAGCATATCTGCATAAATTGGCAAAAAACAACGGCGCGGTATTTTCACCGTGCCGTTGATCGTTGTTAAGTCAATATTGCGTAATTAAGGTTTGAGGTGTTGCCATAATAATATGCAGACTATTCCTGCTGCTCCTGCTTTTTATAGCGTTCTATCAATTTATCCGCGAGATTGTACAGCACGTTGAACAGCACTATCCCGACCGCGCTGCATACGAGCATCGTGATGAGGGCGGATGTGCCGAGAGGCGCCAGATTGAAGAAGCCGGGGAAGAATACGAAGGCTGTCGCGAGTCCGGCTACGCTTAGAGCGAGCATGACCGCGCGCAGAAGATTGATCGGTATCGAGAGCCTGACTATCAGCAGCAGGCCGATCAGCGAGGTCAGGTATACCGCGATGGTGGAGAGCTCCTCCTGCGTTGTGCCGGTGACTCCGCTGATTATCGCCGTTATCATGATGCCCAGCGAGATACACGCCGCCGCGGGTGCGGCACGTAACAGGATGTTGGCGGTGAAGTTGCCGCGCACGATGTTGTTATTCGGCTGCAAAGCGAGCACGAACGACGGGAATCCGACGGTCAGAGCGCCGATCAGCGAGAGCTGTATGGGCAGGAAGGGATATCCGTAGCCCGAGAATACGAAGAACAGCGCGAGGATCATCGAGTACATGGTCTTGACCAGATACAGCGACGAGCTGCGCTCGATGTTATTGATCGAGCGTCTGCCCTCGGCTACAACGTGCGGCATCGAGGCAAAGTCGTTGTCGACCAGCACGAGCTGAGATACGTTGCGAGCCGCTTCGCTGCCTGCCGCCATAGCTACGGAGCAGTCTGCTTCTTTTAATGCGGGCACATCGTTCACGCCGTCGCCGGTCATGGCGACCTTGTGACCCTTGGCTTTGAGGGCGATCACCAGCTTCTTCTTCTGAGCCGGGGTGACCCTGCCGAATACGGCGCACCTCTCCGCGGCTTCGCTAAGCTCTTCGTCGGTCGTTATCGTGGACATATCCACGGCGTTTTCGGCGTTGGGTATACCGCAGTCCTTCGCGATATTCTTTACGGTATGGATGCTGTCGCCGGAGATGACCTTCAGCGTCACGCCCTGTTCCTTGAAGTAGCCTATGGTCTCCTGAACATTGTCGCGCAGCTGATCCTTTATCAGTATCATCGCCATCGGGCGCAGATCTGCCGGGATGGCTCCCTTGGCGACCTCGCTGTCGGAGCCGGCGAGAACCACTATGCGCACGGTGTCGGTTATGCTCTCCATAGCCTTGAACACCTGAGGATATTTTTCTCTGTCGGAGAAGACGAATTCCGCGGCGCCGAGGATGTACGCCTTGCTGTCGTCAAAGTTGCCGCCCGACCATTTGGTGTCGGAGGAGAAGGGGACGAAGCTGCGGCAGCCGACGGTCGACTCCCCCTGAGTATAGTCAGCTATCGCCTGCATGGTGGCGTTGGTCTCTTCGCTCGCTACGGCTATGGAGGCGAGGG
>ONPE01000002.1 GCA_900319615.1 uncultured Eubacteriales bacterium | reverse complement strand
GCTCGAGGACGGCGTGGTTTCCATAGCGAGAGCCCACGGCACCTATACGTATCCGTCGACCTTCATGCTGATCGCCGCGATGAATCCCTGCCCCTGCGGCTACTATAATCATCCTAAGAAGCAGTGCTCCTGCTCCGACGCCGCAGTGCATAAATATTTAAATCGTGTATCCGGACCCCTGCTCGACCGCATCGACATCCATATCGAGGTCCCGCCGGTAGAATATGACGACCTTACGTCGAGGAGCGGTGAGGAGAGATCCGAGAGCATCCGCCGCCGCGTCGACGCCGCACGCGCGATCCAGACCGAGCGCTTCAGGGACAGCCGCACCACCTGCAACGCCCACATCGAGCCCGCGATGTTTGAGCAGGTGTGCATGATGGACGACCGCGCCGGGCGTATGCTCAAGGCTGCGTTCGATAAGCTGAACCTGACCGCTCGAGCCTACGACCGCATCATGAAGGTCGCGCGCACCATCGCCGACCTCGACCAAAGTGAGGTCATCAAGGCGTCGCATATCAGCGAGGCGATCCAGTACCGCACCCTCGACCGCAAATACTGGCACGATTAGCGTCAGTATTATTCCTGTATTGATTATATTGAGGTGTTTTATGGATTGTACATTCGTTACCGAAAAGGGTAATTTCAATTACCGAGTCGGCGTTGTGATAGCAAAAGGCGACAGGATACTGATGGCGAGAAATCCAGATGAGGACTATTATTATTCGGTCGGCGGCAGAGTCAGGTTCGGTGAGAGCCTTGAAGAAGCAGTGATACGCGAGCTGAAAGAGGAAACCGGTATCGACTGCGAGCCGGATCGCCTTGTATGTATCCACGAGAATTTTTTCAAAACCGGCGAGGATGTGTTCTTTCATGAGATATCCTGTTTCTTTACCGTAAAACCGAATCCCGATCTATTGAGCATACCGGACGGGCATCGGACGTCCGGCGGTCCTTGCGGAGAATATCTGACATGGGTGGATACGGCGAACTGCGATATACCTGTTTATCCGGAATTCTTCAAAACTCCCGGCTTCGGAACTGACGGTGAAGTGAAGCATTTCATCACAAGGAATTCGGATATGGCTTGAATACAAGATATCATCAAACGATTAGCTGTGTTCCTTATCACGTGATAACACGATAAAGCAAACCGCTGTTTTATTACAAAATAATTACATATTAGAATTATAAATATAGAAAAACCGCACAGCACCCACTTTTAAATACATACAATTTCACTAAAAAAGATTACAAAAAGGTATAACGGTTGACTTTGTCCCGTCTTTGTATTATCTTATGTTATGTAACTAACATAGGTCAAGTGCACGCTCGCGCCTGCATTTGCCTCAAACAGAAACCGATTTTTACGTTTTTATCCGCGTTTTATATACCGAGTAAGATCGGTACCCTACCGGATAAAATGATTGTATGTAGTATAGGAAGTGTACAGATTTGGAAAAGATTGTTATTACCGGCGGAAGACCGCTCCACGGTGAAGTCACCGTAAGCGGCGCCAAGAACGCGGCGGTAGCGATCATCCCTGCCGTCGTGCTGTGCGATGAACCTTGCCGCATCGAGAATATACCGAACATATCCGACGTTACCCTTATCGCGAACATCCTCAAAGAGATGGGCGCGATGGTTCGTCGTGTGGACAAGAACACCCTCGATATCGACCCCCGTCCCATCAACACCTATGAGGCGACCAGCGAGAACGTGCGCGGTATGCGTGCGTCCTACTATCTGCTGGGCGCTCTGCTCGGACGTTTTCACAACGCCAAGGTCGCTCTTCCCGGCGGCTGCAACTTCGGCGTCCGTCCGATAGACCAGCATCTCAAGGGCTTCCAGCTCATGGGCGCTACCAACGAGCTCGTCAACGGCGCTGTCATCGAGAGCAGCACCAACGGCTCTTTCCACGGTGCGCGTATCTACTTCGATACCGTATCCGTCGGCTCCACCATCAACCTGATGCTCGCCGCAGTCAAGGCTGAGGGTCAGACCATCCTCGAGAACGCCGCCAAAGAGCCGCATATCGTCGATCTGGCGAACTTCCTCAACTCTATGGGCGCCAACATCCGCGGCGCCGGTACCGACGTCATCAAGATCCGCGGCGTGGATTATCTGCGCGGCGTTACCTATTCGATCATCCCCGATCAGATCGAAGCGGGCACCTATATGGCTGCCGCAGCTGCGACAAGGGGCAAGATCACCGTTCGAAACATCACCCCCAAGCATCTCGAGAGCATCAGCTCCAAGCTGCGCGAGATGGGCTGTGAGATAGACGAGTATGACGAGGCTGTCGTTGTAGACGCCACAAAGCGTCCGCTCAACCGCGTCAACATCAAGACGATGCCCCATCCCGGCTTCCCGACCGACTGTCAGCCGCAGTTCGTGGCGCTCCTCTCGTCCGTTAAGGGCACATCCATCGTCAACGAGAGCGTTTGGGACAACCGCTACCAGTACGTCAGCGAGCTCGTTCGCATGGGCGCTAAGATATCCGTCGAGGGCAGGCTGGCGATCATCGAGGGCGGTCGTCTGACCGGCGCTCCCGTCAAAGCCACCGACCTGCGCGCAGGCGCTGCGATGGTCATCGCTGCTCTGGTCGCCGACGGCACCACCAATATCTCCAACATCAAGTATATCGAGCGCGGCTACTCGGATGTAGTCACCAAGTTCCAGTCGCTCGGAGCCGATATCAAGAAGATATACGTCCCCGATAAGGACGATATAGCAACAACAGCATAAGTGATGATAAGCCACCTGAGGGTGGCTTTTTTCACCGTAAGGAGTAATTATTTTTTATGGCAAAGATAGTTCCGCTCTTCTCATCGAGCAAGGGCAACTCTTATTATATACAGGGCAACGGGTCGGCGATACTCGTCGACGCGGGGCGCAATCTAAAGCAGCTCGAGCTCGCTATGTCGGCTAACAGCCTGAGTATGTGCGATGTGCGCGGGATCTTCGTCACTCATGAGCACAGCGACCACATCAGCGCTCTCATGGTGCTGCTCAAGCGCTACGATATACCGCTGTACGCCTCGCGCGGCACGCTGAGATATCTGTCCGATCACGGCAAGGTGCCGCTGACGGCTAAGCTGAACGTGATCGAGGATAAGGCGGAGGTCGGCGACTTTTGCGTAGAGCGCGTCGAGACCTCTCATGACGCGAGCGAGCCCTGCGGCTACTTCATCACCACCCCCGACGGCAGACGGCTGAGCATCGTGACCGATACAGGCTATCTTACCGAGAGCGCCCACGCCGCTATCTCGCGCTCCAATCTCGCTGTGGTAGAGTCGAACCACGATCTCGGGATGCTCCGCGGCGGCCCCTATCCGTATATCCTTAAGAAGCGTATCCTCTCCGACAGCGGACACCTCAGCAACGCCGCCTGCGCCGAGGCTCTGCCTGCGTTCGTCAACGCCGGACTCACGCGCATCATCCTCGGACATCTCAGCGAGGAGAACAACACTCCCCGGCTTGCGCTGGATGAAGCGGCGGAGTCTCTCAGCCGCGCCGGCATGGTTTCAGGCTCCGATTATCTGATAGACGTCGCGCCGGTCGAGACAAACGGCAAATCTTTTCTTTTTTAAACAGTCATCGCGAGGGCTCAAGCCCTCGGCGATCTCAACCGATTATAATAACCTTCGTAAGCAAAGCGTGGGTAAAGTGTATTTAGGTGAATCATGCTGAGTGTTAACATCATCTGCGTGGGCAAGCTCAAGGAGAGCTACCTGCGCGAGGCGACAGAAGAATATGCAAAGCGGCTCAAAGCCCTGTGCAAGCTCAGCGTCATCGAGCTGCCCGAGGAGAGAGTCGGCGACGACCCCTCCGACGCCGAGATCAGCCGCACGGTGAACGCCGAGAGCGAGCGTATCATGGCTAAGCTCGGCAAGGGCGACTATGTGATCGCCCTGTGCGTAGAGGGCAAAAACATCAGCTCCGAGGAGCTCAGCGCTAAGTTGGAGGATATCAGTATGCGCAGCAGCACCGTCGACCTCATCATCGGCGGCTCATGGGGGCTGAGCGACGCCGTCAAGCAGCGTGCAGACTTCCGCCTCAGCATGGGAAAGATGACCTTTCCGCATCAGCTGTTCAGGGTGATGCTGCTCGAGCAGCTCTACCGCGCGTTCCAGATATCCCGCGGTACAAAATACCACAAATGACGGATGCGAGGCATCTTTATACACCATACTATTATGTTTAGATAGTATCAACCGTATCATAGATCACTGCGTTGTGATTTGGTTCCGGCGCATTGCGGCGTCTTTATACACCATACTGTTATATTTTGATAGTATCAAACGTAACATAGATCACTTCGTTGTGATTTGGTTCCGGTGCATTGTTAATGCAAAATTCTAAAATATTTCAAATAAAAAAACCAATCAGAATGGACGATTGAAATATATTGGAGGTGAAGATATGGCTTTTGACGGAATAATGATGACGATGGTAAGGCGCGAGATGAGCGGCGAGCTCATCGGCTCGCGCATCAACCAGATATACCAGCCGGCTCGCGACGAGCTGGTCTTTTCGTTCCGCACCGTGAACGGCACGCGTAAGGTGCTCATGCGGCTGTCCGATTCTCCGCGCGTGCATATCTCCTCCTGTTCGATAGAGAACCCCCCGGTGCCTCCTATGCTGTGTATGCTGCTGCGCAAGCGGCTCGGCGGCGCGAGGCTCACAGATATAACCCAGCCCAAGAACGAGCGCGTCATGTGTCTGCACTTCGAGGCGGTCAACGAGATCGGCGACCGCGAGCAGCTCCGCCTGTATATCGAGATCATGGGCAGGTATTCGAACGCTGTCCTCACAGACGGCGACGATAAAGTGATAGATACGGTAAGGCGTATCGACTTCTCCGAGAGCGAGGAGCGCGTCTTGCTCCCCAAGCTGCCGTATGAGCTGCCCCCGATGCAGGACAAGCTGTGTATAGAAGAGTGCGATCCGGCTATGATCTGCGATCGCATAGCGGAGCTCGGCGGCGGCGACCGCGCCGTGCTGAACACGATACAGGGTATTTCGCCGATGATCGCGCGCGAGCTGTGCTATCGCGCCGGCGGCGACATCCTGCCTCAGATAGAGGCGCTCAAGGCGACGGTCGAAGAGGGCAGGGGAGAGCCTACCCTGGTTTACAAGGCTGACGGCTCGCCGATGGACTTCTGCTTCATGGATATCCGCCAGTATGACGGCGCTCTGCCTGTCAGGCACTTCGACAGCTACAGCGAGCTTCTCGATACCTTCTTCTCCGACCGCGACCGTATCGCCCGTATGCGCGCGAAGTCATCCGACCTCAACCGCCTGCTCGCAAATACCGTCGACCGCCTTTCGCGCAAGATCAATCTGCAAAGAGCCGATCTCAAAAAGTGCGCCGACCGCGAACAGCTCCGGATAAAGGGCGATCTTCTGCAGGCGAACCTGTACCGCATAGAGCGCGGAGCCTCGGCTGTGACGGTCGAGAATTACTACGACGATAATAAGCCGATGACCATAACGCTGAACCCGGCGATCTCTCCGGCGATGAACGCCCAGCGCTTCTATAAGGAGTACAACAAAGCCAAGACCCGCGAGATCATGCTCACGGAGCAGATAAGCAAGGCTGCGGACGAGCTCAGCTATATCGAGAGCGTGCAGGATATGCTCTCGCGATGCGAGACTGAGGCTGAGCTTTCAGCCATCCGCGCGGAACTCGGCGAGCTCGGTTATCTGCGCACGCAGAGGTCGAACGCCAAGCGCAAGGACAAGCCCCTGCCTCCTATAGAGTACACAAGCTCCGACGGCTTCCGCATCCTCGTCGGGCGCAACAATAAGCAGAACGATACCCTTACCCTGCGCACAGCCGCCAAGAACGATATGTGGCTCCATACGAAGGGCATCCACGGCACCCATGTGATAATCTGTGCCGACGGCAGGGAGATATCCGATACCGCGATAACCGAGGCGGCGAAGATAGCCGCAGCCCACAGCAAGGGTAAGGACAGCGCGCAGGTGCCGGTGGACTACACGCGCGTCAAAAACGTCAGCAAGCCGTCCGGCGCCCTGCCCGGCAAGGTGATCTACGTGAACTACAACACGATTTATGTCAAGCCGTGACTCGGACGTCTTTGTTTGCCGTAATCTCACTCAATAAGATGGACAGATCAAGTTTCATGTGAGAACGACCGGATAAAGAACAATACGCTGTGATCGAAGTATTTTAAGATGATATACCGGAAACCTGTATGTGAGAACGGTCGGATAGAGAACCATACGCTGTGATCGAAGTATCTTAAGATGATATACCGGAAACCTATATGTGAGAACGGTCGGATAAAGGAAAAGACGCAGTGATCGAAGTATCTTAAGATGATATACCGGAAACCTATATGTGAGAACGGTCGGATAAAGGAAAAAGACGTTGTGATCAATCTATCTTAAGTAAGATATATCGCGTCATAGTATGGTGTACAAAAAGATTTTAGTGATTTTCAATGCACAAAGGCGGTGATGATTGTATACTTTGCCGATTTTGTGCATTTTTCTTTTTCGGAAAATATTTGACAACACAATTTAGTATTATTAACTTAGGGTAATTTGAAGTGCCCTGTATGGTAATAAGGATATTGTACTGATATCCGAATCACAGCCTGCGGTGCGGGCTGCATACATCAATTGGAGTTCAAAATGAGTATTTACAATTTATTCACTGTGCTGGGCGGTCTGGGATTGTTCTTCCTGGGCATGAAGTACATGGGCGAGGGCCTCGAGCTCGCCGCGGGCAACAAGCTGCGCGTCATGCTCGAGAAGATCACCTCCAACAGATTCCTCGGTATGCTGGTCGGTCTGGTGGTTACAGCCGTCATCCAAAGCTCGTCGGCTACCGACGCGATGGTCGTCGGTTTCACTAACGCCGGTCTGATGGAGCTTTCTCAGACGGTCGGTATCCTCTTCGGCGCCAAGATCGGTACCTGCGTGACCTCGGTGCTGCTGTCGTTCGACATCAAGAAGATCGTTCCGCTGTTCATCTTCATCGGCGTCGTCGTTATGATGTTCGTCAAGAAGAACAACTACAAGTATTACGGACAGATACTCGCCGGCTTCGGTATCCTGTTCTTCGGTATGGATATGATGTCCGGCGCGCTGAAGAGCCTGAACGAAAACGGTCTGATCGACGGTATCCTGTCCAGCGTCAACAACCCCTTCATCGGTATCCTTCTCGGCACGGCTGTCACCGCCGTGATCCAGAGCTCTTCCGCTTCTGTCGGTATTTTGATGGCGCTTGCCGCTGCAGGCGCGATCAGTGTCGATCAGGCGATATTCATCGTATTCGGCATGAACCTCGGCGCGACGATGCCGGCGTTCCTTTCTGCTGCCGGTGCCAAGCGTAACGCTAAGCAGGTAGCGGTGCTGAATATGCTGATCACCCTGTCGGGCGTTATCATCCTGACGCCGCTGACGATGCTCCTTCCCGTAGCGGATACCATAGAGAACCTGCTCCCGGGCAACACCGCAGCTCAGATATCTGCGGCTCACATCTTCTTCAATGTGAGCATGACGATTATCCTGCTGCCGTTCTCTCCGCTTCTGGTCAAGCTCACACAGAAGATCCTGCCCTATCACGAGGATCCCGAAAAGGACAAGATGGCGGTCGAATTCATCGACAACCGAATCCTCACCACCCCTCCCATGGCTGTGCTGCAGTGTGAGAAGGAGGTCGCCCGCATGAGCCGTCTGGTTCAGAAGAACTACAACCGCTCAATGATCGCCTTCTTCGATCGGGACAAGGATTCGATAGACAAGGTGCTCGAGCGAGAGAAGGTCATCGACTTCCTCTCCAAAGAGATCACCGAGTATATCGTCAAGCTGAACGCCCTCGACCTGCAGTCGCATGACCGTCAGATCGTAGCCGCGATGTACAGCGCGATACAGGATCTCGAGCGTATCGGTGACCATGCCGAGAATATCGTCGAGTATACCCGTAACGTTATCGAAGAGAAGCTGACATTCTCCGATACGGCTATAACGGAGCTGCACGATATCAGCGACAAGTGCCGCAGCCTTATGGAGCTGAGCTTTGCGATGTTCAACGCTCAGGGCGGCTCGCCGGAGCTGATCGAGCATATCATCAAGATCGAGGACAGCGTAGACGACTGCAAGGACGATTACAAGCAGGAGCACATACGCCGTATGGACGAGGGTCTGTGCGATGCTGTATCCGGCACAACCTTCCTCAATATGCTGATAGATATCGAGCGTATCGCCGATCATTGTATCAACGTCGCGTTCGCTATCCCGAACCGCCAGAAGAGCGTTATCGCTCAGACAGCGTAATACAATATAAAACAATCGGAGCTGCCGCGTTTGCGACAGCTCCTTTTTGATGTCACACTGATCCAAAATAAAATAGATTTTCGCTATATATCTTAAAGATAATTATTTTGGAGTAGTATTATTTGATTCTTAAAGTTTTGAGATACGCTTTGTGCTCGTCCGATACCCGATAGCTTTCCACTGCCTTTTGTATGGCTTTGTTATGCGTCCAATTATCGAGCCTCTTGTTCTCGATGTATCCGACAGCCGAGTCATACTGCTTCGCGAGCGCGGTCGCAAAGTACCACGCGACCATCATCCTCACATAGTATTCCTCGCTTTTTACAGCCGCGACCATATCGGGGTATTTCGGGTCGTAGCGGTCGTTGAGGAAAAGATTCATCAGGCACATGATACCGCAGCGGATGGTATATGTATGTCCGCTGCTGAGCCATTTTTTGATGTAGGGCAGCAGACGCTCCGGCTCCTTTTCGAAAGCCTTTACGCGGATCGAATCGCAGGTCGACCAGTTGTCTATGTACGGCAGCAGCCGCTCCAACTGCGCCACTCCCTCGTCAAAGTCCTTTATATACGACAGCAGGAAAGCGTGCAGATGGTATTCGTCAAAGTATTCGTGCGGCAGGGTGTTGATGAATATTTCCGCCTCATCGGTGCCCTTGAGCTCCTTTGCGAGGGCGCGCAGCTTTGGCAGGCGTACGCCGATGAAGGTGTCCGGGTCGGCGGACGGGGTCAGCTTCATCGAGAAGTCGCGGTATTTCTCGTCCTGCAGGTCGAAGAGCCGCTTTTGTATGTCGGTCATCTGAGGGTACCGAGATATTCGTGAGCGGTCGTAGCCGCCTGAGCGCCGTCTGCACAGGCGGTGACGATCTGGCGCAGAGTCTTTTGACGGGTATCGCCCGCGGCAAACAGACCGGGGGTAGAGGTGCGCATCTCGTTGTCTGTGATGATGTATCCGTGTTCGTCAAGCTCAACGATATTCGCAAAAACGTCGTTGTCGGGGATCAGACCGATCGCCTCAAAAACGCCGTCGACGGTGAGGTCGGTCTCTTCTTCGGTGTCGATATTCTTTACCGTCAGCGCCGTGACCTTTCGGTCGCCCTTTATCTCGAGGGGGATATGACGGGGCATCAGGCGGATGTTATCTATGCTCTCAAGCTGATCGAGATAGCTCTTCGTAGCGGTCGGCTTTTCTCTGCGGAAGATGAGGTACACTTCCTCGCACAGATTCGAGAGATAGATCGCGTCGCCGAGAGCCGAGTTGCCTGCGCCGATCACAGCAGTCTTTTTCTTGCGGAAGAAGCCGCCGTCGCACACCGCGCACCAGCTGACGCCCCTGCCTCTGAAGGTATCCTCGCCCTCGATGCCAAGCTCGCGCCTGCGCACGCCGTTCGCTATGATCACGGTGCGAGCCTGGATCTCGCTGCTGTCGGTAGATACGGTGAAAATGTCGCCGTCCTTGCTCAGCGCCTTGACCTGAGCATATGAGCTTTCAACGCCGAGAGCGTCGACCTGCGCCTTCATGTCGGCTGCAAGCTGAAAGCCCTCGACCTCCTTATACGACGGATAGTTTTCGATCTTCGCGGTCAGAGCCGCCTGTCCGCCAAAGCCGCCCTGCTCGATTATCACGGTGCTCATACCGGCTCTTGCGGCGTAGATCGCGGCGGTCATGCCGGCGACGCCTCCGCCTATTATTGCTAAGTCAAACATCAAATCGCTCCTTTTCTGATAATGTATTCAAAAATTCATATATTATTTATAGATTTATCTTTTGAACTGTGTTATAATGGGTCAAATCAAAAAACGGGAGGAATAAAACATGGCAGTTGAACATCTTAACGACAGTAATTTTGCAGAGAAAACCGCTGACGGTATCGCTCTGGTCGACTTCTTCGCTACATGGTGCGGTCCGTGCAAGATGCTCGGTCCGGTCATCGAGGAGATCGGCGCCGAGTGCGACGGCTCGTTCTCGGTCTACAAGGTCGATATCGACGAGTGCGAGGATATCGCTATGGACTACGGCATCATGAGCGTGCCCACCGTAGCCGTTCTCAAAAACGGCGTCGAGGTCGAGCGCATGGTCGGCGTACAGCCCAAGGCGGTCCTGCTCAACGCGGTAGCCAACGCAAAGAACTGAGCTTATTAAAGAGCCCTTTTACCAAGACACCCACTGCGATTTTTGCAGCGGGTGTTTTTGCATTAATTTTTGATTTTTTGAGGGGTGCAAGCTCAATGCGATCTCGTATACAGAGAGCTACGGACAAAGCTTACTTATTGCCGTACCGGGCAAAATGCTCCTTAACAGCGGCGAAGGTCTTGTCGGAGATCACGTGCTCTATGCGGCAGGCGTCCTGCGAGGCGGTCTCTTCATCCACGCCGAGGCTCACAAGCATCTTTGTGAGGCAAATGTGGCGCTCGTAGATCTTTTCTGCGACCTCTCTGCCTGCTTTGGTGAGGGATAGTCCGCCGCCGTCGCCGACCTCAACGAAGCCGCCGTTGCGCAAAAGCCCGATGGCTCTGCTGACCGAGGGCTTGGAGTAGCCCAGATGCTCGCCGACGTCTATAGCGCGCACAAAGCTCTTTTTCTCAGAAAGTATAAGTATGGTCTCGAGATACATCTCGCCCGATTCATGCAGTTCCACGGGGGTCTCCCTCCTTATCTGTTATTTATGAAAGCTGTTTACCAGTTCTTCTCTTCTTCCTCGTCGTCGCTGTTGTCGTCGATGATATCTGCTATGATCTCGCGTTCGTCCATGTGATACTTGACGCCGCGGATCTCCTGATAGTCCTCATGACCCTTGCCTGCGAGGACGATGATGTCGCCTGCCTCGGCGTTCTCGATGCAGTAGCGGATCGCGTCGATGCGGTTGGGGATGACGACATACTTGCCGCCGACCTTGTCGAGACCGACCTTGATATCGGCGATGATGTCCATGACGTCCTCATATCGACTGTTGTCCTCGGTGACAACGCTCAGGTCGGACAGTCTGCCCGATACCTCGCCCATCTCAAAACGGCGGCTCTTGGGGCGGTTTCCGCCGGCGCCGAACATCGTTATCAGGCGGTGGGGCTTATATTCGCGCAGGGTGGACAGGACGTTTTCCATGGAAACGGCGTTGTGCGCGTAGTCGATCAGCATGGTGTAGTTGCCCGGTACCGGGACGACCTCGACCCTGCCCTTGACCTTGACGGTCTTAAGACCGTTGAGGATACACTCCTTCGGGATATCGAAGTGACGGGTCACCGCGATAGCGGCCAGAGCGTTGTATACCGAGAAGCGGCCGGGGATTGCTACGTCTACGCTAAGCTCCTCTGCACCGGTAGTTTTGAAGTGCACGCCGATGAAGCCGCGCTTCGCGATAAGCTCGTCGCCGTGAGCGACAAGATCGGCGCTATCGCTGTAGCCGTAGGTCTCGATGTCGCAGGTGTGACCCTTTGTGACGCCCTCGGCGTTCTCGTCGTCGATATTTATGATGCCCGTTTTGCAGCGCTTGAACAGCAGAGCCTTGCAGCTGAGGTACTCCTCCATATCCTTGTGCTCGCTGTCGCCGATATGGTCGCTCGAGAAGTTGGTGAAGACGCCGTAGTCGAAGAGGATACCGTCGGTACGGTGCCATTTGAGCCCGAGAGACGAAGCCTCGATGACCATAGCCTTGCAGCCCTCGTTGACCATGCGGCGCATAGCCTGCTGTATCTCATAGCTCTCGGGGGTGGTGTTGTTGGTTTTGTAGATGCGGTTGTCTATCAGGATGCCAAGCGTTCCTATGGTGCCGGTCTTGATGCCCGCATTCTCCAGTATAGAGCGGATCATGGCGACCGTGGTGGTCTTGCCCTTGGTGCCGGTTACCGCGATGGTGGTCAGCTCCTCAGCGGGTCTGCCGAAGAACTCTACGCTCATCAGAGCGAGCACGGCTCTTGCGTCCTTGACGCGGACGACGGTGACCCCGTCGTATGCGACGCCCTCGTCCTCTACGATAAGGGCCGTTGAACCGCACTCTACGGCGTCGGGGATGAACTTGTGTCCGTCCAGATTGTAACCCTTAAGGGCGACGAAGGCGCAGCCGGGGATGACCTTGCGGCTGTCGTAGATGACGTCCTTGATGTTTATGTCGAGCGAACCGGAGTCGACCGTGTATTCACATTTTTCAAGCAGAACCGATAGCTTCATTGTGTGAGCCTCCCGATGAAGATATAATAATAGTATAAAGTTACCTATATATTATACATATAAAAACACCCTGATGTCAATGTGTGTTTTGGGCGTAATCCGACACTTTTAGTAAAAATATACTAAAATCGGCGCGAGGTTCTACACGATTCGATTATAATTCTGATATAGAATTATAAAGTCGTCGGGCGTAAGATTATCGGGATGGATTTGTAATTCGCTTTGACATATTGCACAAAGGCGCCTTTGTGATATTAACCAAATAAACGGCAGCCTGTTTGTAGCTAATACACATAAATCAAAAATACAATTGTCAAAACGACTAAAAAACATCCCCTAATTTAATGTTTTAGATAAAAAGTACAAAAGGAGTTGAAATCACTTATGGTTATATGGTAAAATTTATACAGTGATTAGGTGTACCGGTCCGGATTCTCGGTACATCTGTCCAAAAATATTTTTGGAAAGAAGGAATATCCATTATGAAAAAGTTTATTGCATTACTGCTGGCCGTCTTGATGATGGCTTCTGTTCTGGCAGCGTGCGGCGGCGGCAACACCAACTCCGGCACAAGCTCCGACGCAGGCTCCGACAGCGGTAAATCCGGTCAGGCAAGCGATCCGTTCGCAGGTCAGACCGACATCCAGCTTAAGGTTTGGGCTGACACCAAGGTTACCGCTCTTACCGAAGAACTCTGCAACAAGTTCAAAGAGCAGTATCCCGACAAGAACATCCAGATCGAAGTCGTAGCACAGGGCGAGAACGACGTTACTTCTCAGCTTCTGAACGACCCCGAGACCGCAGCTGACGTATTCAGCTTCCCGTCCGATCAGCTCACCAACCTCACCACCGCTAAGGTCATCGCCGAAGTATTCGACGAGTATCGTGCCGACGTTGAGTCCCGTAACTCCGAGAGCTCCGTCAAGGCCGCTACTCTCGACGGTCAGCTTTGGGCATTCCCCGAGACAGGCGACAACGGTTACTATCTCGTATACGACAAGAGAGTCGTATCCGACGAAGACGCTAAGACCCTCGAGGGCATCCTCGAAGCATGCCGCAAGGCAGGCAAGAAGTTCATCATGGATGCAGGCAACGGTTTCTACAGCTGTGTATTCCCCTTCACAGGCGGTATGAAGCTCGAGGGCATCAAGGATGACGTCCAGCAGTTCAATGATTACAATGAAGACGAAGTAGTAGCAACCATGGAGGCTTTTGCTACTCTGATGCACGAGTACAGCGATGTATTCGAGTCCAACAGCGACAACAAGATCGCTTCCGGTATGGATTCCGCTGCAGGCACCTGCGCTGCCGGTATCGACGGTACATGGAACGCTGCTGCCGTAGAGCAGGCTCTGGGCGAGAACTTCGGCGCTGCCAAGCTGCCCACCATCAAGGTCAACGGCGAAGACAAGCAGATGATCTCTCTGCACGGCTACAAGTACATCGGCGTTAAGGAACAGTCCAAGTTCTTAGAGGTCGCCGAGCTGCTGGCTGACTTCCTCACCAACGAAGAAGCTCAGATCAAGCGCGCTGAGGAAGTTTCCTGGGGTCCCTGCAACATCAAGGCTGCTGAGTCTGAAGTTGTTACCAAGAAGCCCGCAGTTGCTGCTGTTCTGGCTCAGGCTGAATTCTCCGTTCCTCAGGTTAACATGGCTGCTACCTTCTGGACTCCCATGGCTAATCTCGGCAACGAGCTCTACAAGGGCGACAAGTATGATACAGAGACCATCAGAACTCTGCTTCAGAAGACCGTTGCCAACATCAAGGACGAGTAATCCTGACGTAAGATTAACCCTGTAGATTTCACGATCTGAAGATTGTTAAATGAATTTTCGGTCAGGCGGGGCGCTGCTCCGCCTGACTTGGGGCTTTTCGAATATAAATAGTACCGCAGGCTAAGGAGGGGTTCTCCGAACCTGTCGGAGAGCTTTTCCGCGCCGGAAGCGCGAACTATCTTATTATTGGGATGTGAACTGATGAAATATATTGATTATGTACAGCTCAACCCCTTTCAGAAACTCGCTTACAACTTAAAGAATTTCTTTATAGCACTGCCCGGCAACATCAAGAAGTTTTTCTGCGCCTTGGGCAGACTCATCAAGAATTTCTTTCTCGGCATCGGTAAGGGGATCGGTAACTACTGTTCCCGTTTCGTCAAAGGCGATTGGGCTACCAAGCTGTCCTACATCATCATGGGCGTCGGCAACGCCGCTCACGGACAGATCGTCAAGGGATTGATTTTCCTTGCTGTCGAGGTCGGTTATATCTTATATATGGTCGGCTTTGGCTGGCACTACCTTTCTAAGTTCGGTACCCTGGGTACCGAGGTTCAGCACAGAGAGGTCATCAACGGCGCACGCGTCAGCGTACCCGGCGACAACTCCATGCTGATCCTTCTCTACGGTGTATTGACCATAATCATCACCGTGTTATTCTTCATTATCTACATAGCAAACACAAAATCCGCATACAAAGCATATCAGGCTAAGGCAGCCGGCGAGCATCTGCCGACCTTCAAGGAAGAGATGAAGGATATGCTGGATAACAAATTCCATGTTACCCTGCTTGCTTTCCCGTGTCTCACGATCTCTATCTTTACCGTACTGCCTCTGATCTTCATGATCCTGATCGCTTTCACCAACTATAATGCTGCGCATATGCCTCCCGGTAACCTCTTTACATGGGTCGGTTTCGATACCTTTGCCGAGATCTTCCGCGTTACCTCTTCGGGCGCCGGCGCAGCCAGCAAGAGCGCTACGTTCGTAGAGCTCACCAAGTGGACCATCGTATGGGCTATCTTCGCTACCGTGCTCAACTACATCCTCGGTATGATCGTAGCTCTGATGATCAACAAGAAGGGCATCAAGCTCAAGGCTCTGTGGAGAACCCTCTTCGTCGTTACCGTTGCGGTACCGCAGTTCGTTACCCTGCTTCTGATGAACCAGATGCTCCAGGTCGACGGCGCTATCAACATTCTCCTGCAGAACTTAGGCATCATAAGTCAGCCGATACTGTTCCTCAATTCGACGGCTCTGGTCGCAAGAATCACGGTTATCGTCGTCAATATCTGGGTAGGTATCCCGTATACCATCCTTATCACCTCAGGTATTCTGATGAATATCCCGGCTGACCTGTATGAGAGCGCTACCATCGACGGCGCGGGCCCTGCAAGATCGTTCTTCTCGATCACACTGCCCTACATGCTGTTCGTTACCACTCCTTACCTCATCACCAGCTTCATCGGCAACATCAATAACTTCAACGTTATCTACCTGCTGACGAACGGTGGACCGACGACAACCGAGCTGTATCAGGCGGGCTATACCGACCTGCTTGTAACATGGCTGTTCAAGCTGACCATGGATTCGAAGGACTACAACCTCGCTGCTGCCGTTGGTATTTTGGTATTCATTGTTTGCGCAACGATCTCGCTGCTCACATTCAATCTTACCAAGTCTGCTAAGAACGAGGAGGAATTCTCATGACCGAAACTAATAAGATTAAAGGCGGTTACAAAACCAGAAGAATCATTGCGAATGCGTTTATCTATATTCTGCTCGCAGTGCTCGGTATCATTTGGGTCTCTCCGCTGTTCTACATGATCCTTCATTCGTTCAGAGCAGAGGGTCTGTCTTCGGTACCTTATCTGATCCCGAAGACCTATACCCTCGACAACTATATCCTGTTATTCACGGATACTGCTGACCTTAACTTCCCGAGATGGTTCGTTAACACCTTCGTCGTAGCTTGCTTCAGCTGCGTCATCTCGACTCTTGCGGTACTGATGGTTTCTTATTCCTTCAGCCGTATGCGTTTTAAGGCCAGAAAGCCCCTCATCAACGTCGGTATGATCCTGGGCATGTTCCCCGGCTTCATGACGATGATCGCTATCTACTATCTGCTGAAGGCTATGGGTCTTACTCAGACACTGGTCGCTCTGGTAATATGCTATTCCGCGGGTGCCGGTCTGGGCTATCAGATCAGTAAAGGCTTCTTCGATACGATCCCGAGAGCTCTTGATGAAGCGGCGACGATCGACGGCGCTACGAAGAATCAGATCTTCTGGAAGATCATTCTTCCGATGTCAAAGCCTATCATCGTATACACGGTACTGACCTCCTTTATCGGTCCGTGGACAGACTTCATTCTTGCGAAGATCATCATGGGTGATAAGCTCGAAAACTACACCGTTGCTATCGGTCTGCAGAAGATGGTATCTGTCACCTTCATGCAGAGCCACTTCAAGAGATTCCTTGCCGGTTCCGTACTGGTTGCTACTCCGATCACCATCCTGTTCCTGTTCATGCAGAGATACTATGTTGAAGGCGTTACCGCCGGCGGCGTCAAGGGCTGATTTCTCAATTTGTTGCAAAGGGCGGAGTTCTCTCCGCCCTTTTGTGATATCGGCGCGTTACTGATCCCGAGCAAAGGCGAGGGCGCTTGCATATCGAAACATATATTTTGATCATCGTTATATTAAAAGTATAATGTGAGCCTCCTCGCGTTCGTTCGAGCGAAAAATTCATCCAAATCATTTGTAAAGGTAGTGATATCATGAAGAAAATCGTTGCTGTTATTCTGGTGCTCTGTCTGTTTGCCGGCGTGCTCAGCGCCTGCTCCGGCTCATCCGATCCCACCGCCAAGCTAAAGGCTGAGGCGTCGAACGACAAGTTCCGCAACTTCTATCAGGTGTGGATCGGCTCCTTCTGCGACTCCAACGCCGACGAGACCGGCGACCTGCCCGGTCTGATCTCAAAGCTCGACTACATCAACGACGGCGACCCCAACAGCGGCGAGGATCTCGGCGCCGACGCCATCTGGCTTTCTCCGATGATGCCGTCCAAGTCCTACCACAAGTATAACGTCCGTGATTATTTCGACATCGACCCCGAGTTCGGCACGCTCAGCGATTTCGATACCCTTATCGAAGAGTGTCACAAGCGCGGCGTCAACGTCATCATCGACCTCGTCCTTAACCACTCCGGCGACGACCACGAGTTCTTTGTCAAGGCCTGCGACGAGCTCCGCGAGGGCAAAGAGGACGGCTACGCGCGCTACTACAACGTCTCCAAGACTACCGACAATACCTATAACCGGGCGATACCCGGCTCCGACTATTACTACGAGGGCCCGTTCTCGCCAGATATGCCCGACTGGAACCTCAGCTACGAGGGCACACGCGAGTATTTTGAGAAGGTCACTAAATTCTGGCTGGAGCGCGGAGTAGACGGTTTCCGCCTCGATGCAGTCAAGTTCTTCAAGGACAGGAACACCGATCCCGTCGAATTCCTCGGCTGGTTCTACACCATGGCTCAGAAGTACAACCCCGACGTCTATATGGTCGGCGAGGATTGGGACGATCCCTCTTATATCTACGATATGTACGACAGCGGAGTCGACAGCTTCTTCAATTTCAAGTTCGGCAACAGCGGCGGTGAGTTCGCAACTGCCTCTCACGGCTATATAAATGACTTCGTCAAGCGCCTCAAGAAGTATGACGACAACATCAAAAAGCACAACGAGAACGCTATAAACGCCAACTTCCTCACCAACCACGACATGGTTCGCATCGCGAATATGCTCGACGAGGATGATTATAAGATGGCGGCGGCGCTGTATATGCTCGCGCCCGGCAACACCTTCACCTATTACGGTGAGGAGATCGGTATCGAAGCGCCCAACACCACCAACGACGCCTCCTACCGCACCGCGATGATCTGGGACAACAAAGAGCTGCCGGATATCTACGTACCCGGAGTCGCCGGGGTAGAGGAGAACTGGCTCGGCGGCGTGAAGCAGCAGCTCGCCGAGGATCACAGCCTGCTCAACACCTACCGCAAGCTGATAAAGATCCGCCACCAGAATCCCGAGATAGCCCGCGGCGACATCACCGAGCTTATCGAAACCGAAGATAACAAGTTCGGCGGCTACATCATAGACCACGACGGTTCGCGCGTGGCTATCATCCACAACGGCTCCGATGAAGCGAAGGAGCTGAACATCGACATGATCACGAAGCCCGAGCTGCGCGGATGGTCGGTAGCCGACCTCGCCGCAGAGCCCGCGAAGGATATCCCCAAGCTCTCCGGCACCATTCTCTCCATCCCGGCGAGAACATCGGTAGTCCTCAAAGAGAATAAGTAAAAGCATTCCCCGAAAGGTACAGACAAATATAAGAATAAGGGAGAATCGGAAATCATCCGGTTCTCCCTTTTGATGTTTATTAAAAATAGTCATTGCGAGGGCTTTAGCCCGTGGCAATCTCAACCTATTAAAAAGGGTAAAATACCCCGCTGCTTACAGCGAAAGTGCCCGCAGGGGAGGATTTATCCTCTTAGGTTAATACCCCGCCCGAGCATAGCGAGGATAAAGTGTCCGGCGTACACTTTAGTGTTTGCACCGGGGAAGATTATTATTTCTCTGTTGATATTGATTTCAATAGAATCAATCAATTCGACGCAGCAAATCGTGCTGTATCACCTTAACGTTATTCCTCAATGAATTTCGCGATATCCGCGACTACCTCGTCGTGGCAGGCGTCGTTGAGTATCTCGTGGCGGTAGCCCTCATATAGCTTGAGCTTGACGTTCGCGCCGGACGCCTTCAGCTTGTCGTAGACAGCTTTTACGCCCTTGCCGTGATCGCCCACGGGATCCTCCGCGCCGGCGATCAGCAGTATCGGTTTCTTTTTGTTTATCGAGCCGAACCATGCCTTGTCGTTGCTGAATTTGTTAAGACGAACCAGATCCTGCATAGCAGAGTTGGTGAATCGGTAGTTGCACAATGGGTCGCGGCGGTAGCTGTCGCGGTTGGCTTTGTCGATCGACAGCCAGGAGAGCATATCGTTCTCGTCCTCAAAGCCCTTGTTGTATGCGCCGAAAGCCATCTTCTGTATCAAATTGCTGTAGCCCTTCTCGCCCTTGAACGTCTTCAAGAGGCTGCACAGGGTGATGCCTGCTCCTGCGGCAGGGTTGGGGCCGCCGGTGCCCATGACGATCAACTTGTCGTAGTGGTCGTACTTTGCCGCCGTAAGCCTGACGACGAACGATCCCATGCTGTGACCCATCAGATAGAAGGGGAGAGGCTCGCCGACCATCTTGCGCACCTCGTTGCCGAAGATGAACACGTCGTCCACAAGATGCTTCCAGCCGTCCTCATGCGCGATGAAGCCGAGCAGGTTTTTCTCCTTTGCCGCGTCGCCGTGACCGAGGTGATCGTAGCCGAAGGCGATGTAGCCCAGCTCCGCCATCTCCCGCATCAGGCGGTCAAATCTCCCGATGTACTCGCACATACCGTGCACAACGTGGAAGAAGCCCTTTGCGCTCCCGGTCGGGAAATATATCTTGCCCTTGAGATAATGCGTCTTGTCGGAAGAGAGAACTTCCTTTTCGATGATCCTTGCCATGTCAGCCTCCTGTTTATTCTGACCTCAGCGCTGTGACGGGGTCGCTCTTTGCCGCCTTGCGCGAGGGGATTATGCCGCCTATGAGCGTCAGCACGATGCTCAGTACTATCAGTATTCCGGCTGCAGCGGGGGGCAGGATGGCGTTGATGTTTTCCTGTCCCGTCAGCGAGTGCAGTATCGCGTTAGCCGGTATTATCAGCAGCTCGGTGATCGCTATACCGATCACGCCCGCAAGAGCGCCGATGATGAAGGTCTCGGCGTTGAATACCTGCGAGATGTTTCGCTTCGAAGCGCCGATAGCGCGCAGTATGCCGATCTCATTCCTGCGCTCGAGAACGCTGATATAGGTGATGACGCCGATCATTATCGACGATACCACCAGCGATATCGCTACGAAGGCGATAAGAACATAGCTGATCGCGTCGATGATCGTCGTGATCGAGCCCATCAGCGCGTCGACGATGTCGGTGTATTCGATGACCTTGTCGTCCTCGCCTGCCGCCTTCATGCGGTCGTTGTACTTGGCGATGATGTCCTTGATGTGTTCCTTCATAGGTGCTCTTCTGCGTGTTGAACAAAGAGAGCATCAGATCCTTGAGCTCCTCTGCCGACATCTCGGTCTTGAACATATCCGCGAGCCCGTCGGTGTTGAATTTGAAGGCGTTGAGCAGATTGTCAGAGATACCGCCCATCAGCGTGCCCATGCTGTTCGTAAGGGCTGAGGTGATCTCGCTGCCGACGGAGCTGAATATAGCCTCCATCACCCCTGCCATCGACTGTGACATAACGCCCGATAAGGAGCTCAGGCTGTCGGCGATGCCGGAGCTGTCCGCGATCTCAGAGACAGCCTCGGTTATCAGCTTTTGAGCAGGTTCGGTCTGCAAATATGAGCTGAACGAGCTGAGCATATACGACGCCGAGGGCAGCTCGTTCGCGTCTGCATAAGCCTCGTAGCCCTCTACGATATGCTTTGCCCAGGTGTTGATCTCTTCGTCGGTGGGGGAGAAGCCCTTTAGCTTTTCTCTCATCGCGGCGACCCCGTCGCTGAGTATCTGCTTTGCTTCATCCGAGCTGACATAGTCGCGGATGTGGCTGTAGTCGCCCTCGTCGAAGTTGTGATCCTTCAGCCATTTTTCGTAGCCGAGGATGTAGCTCTCGGCGATAGCCTTGATATCCTCCTCGTCGATCATCGCGTCGCTGTGGGCGTTGATATAGTTCTGTACGTCCTCGCGGATCATGCTGCGCGCTTCTTCTGTCTGCAGATACGACATCAGCGAAGACGGCAGCTTTGAGAGATCGGCTCGCGGATCGTCGGCAGAATATGCCTGATAACCGCTGAGTATGTTCTTGAAAAGCTCGCGGAGGGTGCTTTCGCTCATGCTGATGTTGATGTTGCCCATGATAGCCTTGAGGTCGTCCTGACTGAGCTCCGGCATGAGCGACGCCATCGCGCTGAGGTCTACTCCGCTCAGATCCATATCCATCCCGGAGAAATCCATGCCGCTCAGATCGAGCCCTGAGAAGTCGAGCCCCGAGCCCTCAAAGTTGAATACGTCCTTGACAGCGTTCTCGTCGACCTTGAAGAGCGACGCCATATCCATATCGCTCTTTTGGTTCTCGTCGTCGAACTTCTTGCCGGTGAATACGTCGATCTCGGGCTTCGCGAGCTGCTGCTTTACGATCTCGGTATCCTTCGAGAGCTCTATCATGCGCTTTGTGAGCGACGCATGATAGGCGATACCGACCTTCATCTGTGAAGAGTTGTTGTCGGTGGGCTGCACCACGCCGACTATTTTCAGATCCTCGGCGTTCTTCATGTGCTCGTTTATATATTTTTCGTCGGACGAGTGATCCGTCCATACCTTGTAGTTTTCGTCGTAGGTGTAATACTCGGTCGAGGGGAGGAATTTGAAGTTTATTCCGAGAAAGTCCTCATAGTTATAGCTCTCGGGCTCGGAGGTCGTCTTGGAGGATTTGCCGTCGACAAAGGAGTCTATCATCTCGTTGAGCTCTTTGTAATCCTTGAGCCCCATGATATACAGGGTGACGTCCGGTACCCTGCCGTTCGCGGTCAGGGTGAGAACGCACTCGTGGCTGTTCTTCGGCCATTCGCCGGCTTTTAACTCGTAGTCGTTCTTGAAAAGCTCCTCCTTTTCAGGCAGGGCAAAGAAGCTGTCTGTGCTCGAGAACGTGGACAGCAGGCTGTTGGAGCTGTTCTCAGAGCCCGATATACCGAGGGACGCGAAGCTGGTCTCGGGATTCACCTGACGGTAGTTGCCCTTTTCGTCGCCCTTGTAGATCCTCGGTACGAGGTTATAGCTGTATTCGATGGTCTGCACATAGTCGTCTATGTCGCACTCGTCGCTTTCAAAGTAGGCTTTGAGCGATTTTAGGTCGTTGGTGTTCACGCCTGAGAGCATACCCGTGATGGTCTGCCACTCGGATACCTCCTTCTGGTCTGAGGTAGCCTTTTCGTCGCTGTCCTGCGAGGCGCTCAGGTTGCTTGCGTACATAGAGGTCAGGTTGAAGCTGGTGTCGTTTATCTGCAGGGGATAGCTCTGCAGGCTTTCTTCCTCGACGTTATGGATATACTGGTTTGCGCCGTTGGACATCGCAAGGATCATCGCGATGCCGATGATGCCTATGGATCCGGCGAAGGAAACGAGGATGGTGCGCGCCTTCTTCGTCCACAGGTTGTTGAACGATAGCTTGAGCGAGGTCAGCAGCGACATCGACGCCTTGCCCATGTTCTTGTGGGTAGCCTCGGTCGCCTCCGGCTCATAGGGGTCGGAGTCGGAGGTGATCTCGCCGTCCTTGAGGGTGACTATGCGCGTGGCGTATTGCTCGGCGAGCTCCGGATTATGGGTGACCATCACCACGAGCCTGTCTTCTGCGACCTCCTTGAGCAGATCCATGACCTGCAGGCTGGTGTCGCTGTCAAGCGCGCCTGTGGGTTCGTCCGCGAGAAGTATCTGCGGGTCGTTGACCAGCGCTCTCGCTATGGCTACGCGCTGCATCTGACCGCCCGAGAGCTGCGACGGCTTCTTGTGGATATGCTCCTCAAGCCCGACCTTTATCAGAGCCTCGGTCGCCTTAGCGGTGCGCTCCGACGCCGGGATACCGCCGATGGTCAGCGCGAGCTCGACGTTTTGAAGCACGCTCTGGTGGGGGATGAGGTTGTAGCTCTGGAAGACAAAGCCGACGGAATGGTTGCGGTAGCTGTCCCAGTCGCGGTCGCTGTATTTCTTTGTGGATACGCCGTTGATTATGAGGTCTCCGTCGTTGTAGCGGTCAAGACCGCCGATTATGTTGAGCAGGGTGGTCTTGCCCGAGCCGCTCTGACCGAGAATAGCGACGAATTCGTTGTCGCGCAGGTTGAGAGAGACCCCTCTCAGCGCCTCCTGTACCAGAGTGCCGGTCTTATAGACTTTTCTTATACCTTTGATTTGCAGCATAATTGCTCCTTCAGTCACGGAAATATGCTGTGACATTTTTGATCTGTTCAGCCGGTGCTTTGCACGCGATAAGCCGACCAATTATAACCTGTAGTGATAATAGACCGTCTTTATGTTTATTATATGTAGTCTTTGTGAATTTTCTGTATATTATATGTATATACCGATACTATTATAGCCTACATTATATATGCGAAAAAAGAAAGAGTAAATAAATCTAACGAAAGAGTAATCACAGATTACAAAATCGGAATAAAATAAGGGACTGCCTGAGCAGTCCCCTTAGCTTGTCGATAAAGACCGGCAGTCATTGCGAGGACGCGCGCGTCTTTATTCGCCTTTCAGAAAAGTATATCTAACTGTTAGCCGGAAAAAATAAAGGCACACGTGCCCAATCCCACAAATAGAGAATACCTGTTTCTTTCACATCAAACGGTATTTCCGACAGGGGGATTACCACGTCGGGCAATAATA
>ONPE01000020.1 GCA_900319615.1 uncultured Eubacteriales bacterium | reverse complement strand
CAGAAATAAACCAAGCTACGAATGATAGCAAATGACTGATAGCTTTTTGATAGCACAAGCTGTGATAACTAAACAAAAATGTATAATTGAAACCATATTATCCCACGAGAAGCAATATTTATTAAACGAAGTTGTTTAATGATTGCTTTGCACTTAAGAGTGGGAATAATCCAATAAACGCAATTAATCCCGAAGAATGGCTTGTTTAAGCCGTCCTTCGGGACTTTTTTTCGTTGGCTACAAAATGGCTACATCAAGCAGAATTTTAGCAGCCGTCAGCTTATAATAATATTGTATTTCGGATAGTTGCAACACCGCTCATTTATGAGGAGCGATAAAAAGCTTTCGGCAGTCCGATTTACGGCTAACCGAGATATGCGTATATTTTGTCCATCTCCGAAGAAAAATCGACAGGTTCTTTTTTGAGATTATCGCTTAAGCTTTCTGCCAGCGTTTTGTCTGCCATCACTCTGCCGATCTGCCCGGCGATATTTTCGGCGTCGCAGGGCGTTAAGATACCGGTTTTTTCATTGATGATCTGCTCTTTGAACGCAGGCAATTCGGACGCGACTATCGGCTTGCACAATACCCTTGCCTCCAAAAGCGACAGGCAGTATCCTTCCGATCGGGAGGGCTGCACAAACAGATCTGCAGCCGCAACAAACGGAAGGGGATTCGGCTTGCTGCCGAGCATGATCACATCTTCCTGAAGACCGCATTTTTCGATCTGCGCCCGGATCTGCCTTGCGCATACTCCGTCTCCGATAAAAAACCATTTGAAGCGCAGTCTGTCGTCTTTCAGTATTTTTGCTGCCTCGACCGCCAGATCGAAGCCCTTTTCACGCACCATCCTGCCGACGGTCACGATTTTGTAATCACCGGCAAAGCGATCGTCCGAGACCGCTTCTTTGGCTTTATCCAGGATCTGATCTACATTCACCTGATTATAGCAGACTTCGGATCTGTTCGCACATTCCGGATATGCCTTGTCAAATACCGCTTTCAAAGAAGCAGAGACGCAAAAAAACTTATCATAGGCGGCGACGTCATAGTGGACGTCCGCTTTGTTTCGGATACGCTCGTCGTGGATCCATTGTACGTATTTTTCGGCTTTGATGCCCTTTACCGCATACTCAGCCATGAATTTTCTGTCTCCGCGAAAATGAAGCACGGCGTCATACTCTTCTTCCGGTAAAGTATAGCGGCGAATGACATAATCGGAGATCTTCTTTTGAGATACCTTAAATACTTCAAAAGCTTTTCGGATGATCTTTCGGTATACCTGAAAGAGCTTCCTTGACGTCTTTCCCTTATACGGATTCACCCACAGCACCCATGCATAAGGCAGCTTTCTTTTGAGCTTGAATTCTTTGATGCGAACCTCTTCGGGGATGCGGTCCATCCACTCTCCCCACAGATCATCTAAAAGTAAAGTGACGTCATAACGGGTGTAATCGAACTTATCTAATATTCCTACCAATGCTGCGGGAACTCCCACCGAGATCATTTGTGTTCCGACGATAATAATGCGCTTTTTCATTTTTTCACCTTGGTAATGCAATAAAATTCAATAATATTTTACAATACGGATCGCCTTTTTTCAACAACAAAATAGATATATTTGTTCAAAATCGTCATTGCGAAGCCCTTGACACGCGTGTCGGGGCTGTGGCAATCTGAACTGATATAAATGGTATAATACCCAGCGGCTTGCCGCGAAAGCGCCCGAAGGGGAGGATTTATTCAGAGGGCAGAAAAATACCTTGACAAATGATATACTTCGTGATATGATGTATTACACAATAAGATGTATTATGCAAAAGGAGGTATGATATGGATATCCAGCTCAAGCGCGGTTTGCTGGACGTATGCGTCCTTGCCGCGATAAAGGATCAGGACTCTTACGGCTACAGGATCATCAAGGATATGAAGCCGTATATCGAGATATCCGAATCGACCCTCTACACCATCCTCAAGCGGTTGGAGGCGGCGCATATGCTGACCGTCCGCAAGGCCGAGCACAACGGCAGGCTGCGGAAGTATTATCATATCACCGACGAGGGTTTGGGGCGAATAGAGGACTTCAAGCAGGAGTGGCGCGAGGTCATGTCCATTTATCGTTTTGTTACAAAGGAGGATGAACCCGATGAATAAACAGGAGTTTTTACAGCGGCTTCGCAGCGGACTGACCGGTCTGCCTCAGGAGGATATCGAAGACCGCGTCAGCTTTTATGATGAATTGATCGACGACAAGATGGAAGAGGGCGTCTCCGAGGAAGAAGCCGTCCGCCAGATCGGTCCCGTTGACGATGTTATTTCTCAGATAATCTCGGATACTCCGCTGACAAAGCTCGTCAGGGAGAAGGTTAAGCCGAAGCGCAGCCTGCAGGCGTGGGAGATCGTGCTGCTGATACTGGGCGCCCCGATATGGCTGTCGCTGCTGATAGCTCTGATAACCGTGATCCTGTCCGTATATATAGTGCTGTGGACGGTGATAATCACGCTGTGGACGGTAATGGCGGTGCTGGCGATATCGGCGGTGATGTGTATAGTCGGAACCGTGGTGATCGCGGCGAGCGGCAACGGCATGACTGCGATAATGGCGCTGGGAACCGGTATGCTGTGCGCGGGTCTGGCGATATTCATGTTCTTCGGCAGTCTTGCGGCGACAAAGGGCGTCATTTGGCTGACCAAGAGATTTGCTTTATGGATAAAGAGCCTGTTTGTAGGCAAGGAGGATCAACATGAGCAGAACAGCTAAAACATGGTTGATAATAGCGGGCATCCTCGTCGTGCTCGGCCCCGCGCTGATAGTTTTCTCGGCTGCGGGGGGCGTCGGCTTTTCAAATATAGGCAGGGAAAAATATGAGGAAAAGACCTATGAGATAGGCGCGACCTTTGATCAGATCGACGTAAAAACCGATATAGCGAACGTCGTGCTTGCTACAGCGGACGAGTGCAGGGTAGTTTGCGACAGCTCGGAGAAGCTCACCGACTCCGCTGAGGTGAAGAACGGCGCCTTGGTCATCCGCTCCGAAAAGAATACAAAGTGGTATGATAACCTGTTCAGCTTCACGTTCAACAGCCCGAAGATAAAGGTCTATCTGCCCGAAAAAATGTACAATACCCTGAAGATAGAGTCCGAGACGGGCGACGCTGTTATCGCCGAGGGGCTGACCTTCGGCAAGATGCTCATAGCAGGAGATACGTCGGATATAGCCTGTGCCGCAGATATAAAGGACAGCGCCGGGTTCGCTGTATCTACCGGCGACATTACGCTGGGCGGCTCTGTGGGTACGGCGAATATCGCCACCACGACGGGCGATGTGGTCATGCTGTCCGTAAAGGGGACGGGGGATATCTCAGTTGCGACCGATACGGGCGATATCAATATCGAGAAAACGACCTGCGACGGGTGCAGCATCAAGAGCAATACCGGCGATATCACTCTCACAAATACGGTCGCCGGGGGTACGCTTGATATCCGCAGCAACACGGGCGACGTTACCTTTGACCGCAGCGACGGAAAAGCCGTCATCGTGAATACCACCACGGGCGATGTGGAGGGCAGCCTGCTTTCAGAAAAAATATTCTCGGTAAAAACTTCGACAGGCGAGGTAAAGGTGCCGGATTCTTCTGCAGGCGGTAAGTGCGAGATCACCACCACCACCGGCGACGTCACAATTACTGTAGAGAGATAATAAACTTCCCCGTTGCAGGCACTAAAGTTTCCGTCGGACACTTTAACCCATTATTATCGGTTGAGATTGCCACGGGGCGCATTTCAGATCGTCATTGCGAGGAGGTCTCAACCTTAACCTTTGCGCCCCTCGCAATGACAATTTTATATAAAAAAGGGCTGTCACACTTAGCGTGCGATAGCCCTTTGAAGATCACTTCCAGTGCTTTAGCTGAGAGAGATAGCCGTCGTACATCGCGCGGCGGTCATCGTCGGACAGATTGTCGGGATTCGGCATATGTCCGATCAGGAAGTCGAGCAGAGAATCCTTCGTTTCATACGCGAAGCTGCCGTTCGCATAGCACCACTTGCAGTAATCTTTGTTGAGGGCGCCGTCGGGCTCGCGGCTGATCATATCGTCATCGGTCAGCGGCATACCGCAGCACTGACAGATCGGGGTGTTTTCGGGCATAGCGGTTGCTTCTTTGTTATCCATAGCATTACCTCCTTGGTTTTGTCTATATTATAACACCGACGGCGGGAAAATCAAGCGGCTGATAATATCCGGGCATCATAGAGGGATATTGTGACTCGCCCCAAGATGTACCGTGGCTTTGAAAACATTCTATAAAGTTACATACAAGATATTGACTTTTTAAAGTTTTACTGCTATTATTTTATTGTACTATAATTAACTATTCATTCAGGAGGCATGACATGGAAAAAAAGTGTTATTGGAAATGGCTCATTTGCATTGTTTCTGTCGTAGCTGCGATTTCTGCCGCCGTTACAACTTACCTTATCATAAGGGAGAAGCAGAAAAAAGACGATGAAGAACTTGAGGAATACCTCGATTATTCAATACAGTAAGCACTAAAGGCGGAGGGCAGCAGCCCTCCGCTTTTAGTTTACCTTTAATACTAATTTCTAATAAAATGGCTTATCATCTGTTGCGTTAAATTCCGTATAACTGCGTTGTCGTCCTTGATAGGCGCCAGCCTATCGGCGTCCTTCGCCTTGTTCTGCGAAATTTTCCGCTAACATCTGATTAAACCCTTTCATTAGAAAATAGTATAAATCTCATTGCGAGGGCTTTTATCCGGTGGCAATCTTCGGATTTTTTATGTCAGGTCAAAAGATATTTACGACAAGAGGAATCACTACGTCAAGTGATGAATAAGGTTGAGATTGCCACAGACCCTCCGGGGCTTCGCAATGACAATTGATATAAGAAAAACGCACCCGATGGGGTGCGTCATCTGAAAAATGTGCTATGGAACGTGGAATCAGTCGATCTCTACCATAACCTTCTCGTTCTTGCGGATAGCTGCGGAGCGTGCAACGGTGCGGATAGCCTTGGCTATACGACCCTGCTTACCGATGATCCTGCCCATATCGCCCTCGGCAACATGGATGTGGTATACGGTGGTACCCTCCTCGTCAGGTTCGTCAACGGTTACGCTGACAGCCTCGGGCTCTTCAACCAAGCCCTGTGCAATAGTAAGAAGTAAGTCTTTCATAATTATGGTCCTTTCGCAAATTACAATTCAAACTATTTGATGTTTAGCGGCAAATCAAATGATGCCTGTGTTCTTTAATAAAGCCTTTACGGTATCGGTCGGCTGTGCGCCCTTAGCGATCCATTCCTTTACCTTATCGGCGTCAACCTTTACCTCCGAGGGCTCGGTGGTGGGGTTGTAGGTACCGATCTCTTCGATGAAGCGACCGTCACGGGGATAGCGAGAATCGGCTACTACGATGCGGTAGAAGGGGTTCTTCTTGGCGCCCATTCTTCTGAGTCTGATCTTGACCATGGTTTACCTCCTGTCTTTATAGTATTATATATCATAATTTACAATGTATATGATCGTAAATTATCTGAACGGATTGCTCCGTATTCAGCTTATGAGCCTTCCCGTTGAAGGGAAGCTGTCGCCATATGGCGGATGATGAGGTTGTTTTTCGATGAGTATGTAAAGAGTCGCTGTCAAAAGCGCATCTATACACCTCACCCGACCGATTTGCCTATGTCGGCAAATCGCCCACCTTCCCCTCAAGGGGAAGGCAAATTACATCCCGGGGAAGCCGCCGCCCGGCATACCCGGCATACCGCCGCCGCTGTTGTTCAGCATACGGCGCAGCTGCTTGCCCTTCTTGCCCTGCGAGGTGAGCTGGCGCATCATCTTCTGGGTCTGTTCAAGCTGCTTTATAAGGCGGTTGACCTCTTCGACAGGTCTGCCCGAGCCGGCTGCTATCCTGCGCTTGCGCGAGGGATTCAACAGCCCGGGGTGCTCGCGCTCTGCGGGGGTCATCGAGAGGATGATAGCCCTGTTCCAGTCGAGCACACGCTCGTTTATATCCATTTCATCGACCTTGTTGCCGACGCCCGGCAGTTTGCTGAGAATGCCCTTGATTGGACCCATGTTGCGAACCTGATCGAGCTGATCGAGCATATCGTTGAAGTCCATCTTGTTTTTGAGCATCTTTCTGGCGAGCTCCTCCGCCTTCTCCTGGTCGAGCTTCTGCTCTGCCTCTTCGATAAGGGTGAGCACGTCGCCCATACCGAGGATACGCGAAGCCATGCGGTCGGGATGGAACGCCTCGAGGTCTTCGAGCTTCTCGCCCGTACCGGAGAACTTGATCGGTCTGCCTGTGACAGCCCTTACCGACAGAGCCGCGCCTCCGCGGGTGTCGCCGTCGAGCTTGGTGAGGATGACGCCGGTGATGTCGAGAGCCTCGTTGAAGGTCTTGGCTACATTTACAGCGTCCTGACCTGTCATGGAGTCGATGGTGAGCAGGATCTCGTCGGGGTTGACCTCGGCTTTGATGTCGCGCAGCTCCTGCATGAGCTGCTCGTCTATATGCAGTCGGCCGGCGGTATCGAGGATAACGATATCGTTGCCGTAGTCGCGCGCGTGGCGCACAGCCTCTTTAGCGATCTTGACGGGGTTCTCGGTGCCCATCTCAAAGACGGGTACGCCTGCCTTCTCGCCCACGATCTTGAGCTGTTCTATAGCCGCGGGTCGGTATATATCGCACGCCGCCAGCATGGGGCGGTGATCCTGCGCCTTGAAGTATTTGCCGAGCTTAGCGGCGTGGGTGGTTTTACCTGCGCCCTGCAGACCGCACAGCATGATGACTGTGGGCGGCTTTGAGTTGAACTCCACGCGGGCGTTCTCTTCACCCATGAGGGCGGTGAGCTCCTCGTTGACGATCTTGATGACCATCTGGGCAGGGGTGAGGCTCTCCATAACGTCGGCGCCTATGGCGCGCTCGGTGACCTTATTGGTAAAGTCCTTGGCTACCTTGAAGTTAACGTCGGCTTCCAAAAGCGCCAGACGCACCTCGCGCATAGCCTCCTTTACGTCCGCCTCGGTCAGCTTACCTTTGTTTTTCAGCCTTTTAAAGGCTCCGGTCAGCTTATCGGAAAGACTTTCAAATGCCATGCTCAGTCATCTCCTTTCAAGAGCTCTTCTATCAGTTCGATCTGCGGCAGGACTTCCTCACAGCACTCGCTGTGCCTCAGCTCCGACAGCAGCGAAAGGATCGTGCTGTCACGCTCACGGCGTTCGTTGTATGCCTTGAGCAGCCCCAGCTTCTCTTCATATTCGCGCAGATTGCGGCACGCTCTGTCAAGCGAATCGCGCACGCCCTGACGGCTGATGCCGAGCAGATCGGCGGACTCGGACAGGGAGAGATCGTCGTTCACATACAGCTCGACAACCTTCTTCTGCGAATCCTGCAGCAGCTCTCCGTAAAAATCGTAGAGCAAAGAGGTTTCCAGCTTATCGTTCACGTGGGAACACCTCCTTTCTGTAAAGCACACAGCTTTACACCTCGGCTATTATAGCAGAGGAGAAACGGTTTGTCAAGAGATTAGTATAAGAAAAAGCCCGTCGGCTGACAGGCTTAAACTGTAGAAAAACAATTGTCGTTCAGAGGAGGGCATTACAAATTGTCATTGCGAGGGCTTTAGCCCGTGGCAATCTCAACCTTAACCGGATTATTTCCACGGCTCTTGCGAGCTTTGCAATTGTATTTTTTGACACGCTCAACACGTCGGCTGACGGGCTGTTGTTATTCTGTGGGGGCTTCGGACGGCTCGGAGGGGACGGTCGGGGGCTCGGGACCCTTCAGCTCCACGCCGATCATATCGGTGGAGTCGATCTGCTCCCATGTATCTGCGTCCTTTATCTCAAAGGATACCTTTACGCTGTCGATGGCGTCTATGCCGTATTCTTTCAGCTCCTGCTTATAGAAGGTCACTACGTCTACGGCGCGTTTGCCCGAGAGAACGGTACGGCTGAGTACCGAGGAGATCAGCTCGTATCCGTTTACGGTGATATCGTCCGTGCGCACCGAGATATTGCGGTCGGTGCCGTTGAAGATGCAGACGACCATCTCGGCTCCGTCGGAATACGCGCGGTCGCTGCTGACGCCGCGGAGGACGATCTTTATATCGTCCTTGTCATAGACCGTCTGACCTGCGATATCTTCTTCTGCGGGTTCATCCTCCGTCTTAAAGGCGGAGGTCTTTACCGGGATGATATCGGTGACGAAGAGGGGGTTGTATGTCCTCGCCTCGGTAACACGCAGGGCGAAATCAATCTCGCGGATAACGGTGATATCGGCGATGGCGAGGCTGAAATAGGGCAGGGTGAGGTTGCTGTTTGTGCTCTTGCCTTTAGGAATGTCGGTCTTGAACTCCGGCGTGATCATATAGCCGTTCACGGCGGCGTAGGGAGCCGTCAACACGATATCCTTGTCCAGGCGGTTCTCGATGGTCAGGTGCAGCTCGGGACCCGAGATGGGGGCGTAGTTGATGCCGTGTACGGTCACGGTCAGATCCTTGTCCTCATACACCAGCTTATCGCCCACGGTGGGGGTGTCGTCAAAGCGAGCCATAAATGCCTTGAGCCCGGCTCTGCCGTCGGTTTCCGAGGCTTCGGTAGCCGTGGTAGCCTCGTCTTTGGTTGCCGCCTCGGTGACGGGCTCGGTCAGCTCCTCGGTAGGTGAGGGCTTGTTCCCGCCGCAGGCGCAGCAGCACACGGCTGTTATCGCGCAAAGTATGATACAGAAGATTTTCTTCATATTTATTTCTCCTTTACAGCATAATATTCGCTGTAATATTGATTACTTGATTTACCCTACATTATAACTCTTTTTACCGAAAAAATCAATGATATGACTGTTCATCGGGTAGTCATGTAATATTTTCATAAAAAATTTATGAAAGCGCAGAATATTTTGTGAAAAAATAGTTGATTTTTGTTAAAGTATATGTTATAATCAATTATCTATTAAGGTGGATAATTATCGGCGTATGCAAATCGCCGACCGCCTGACGTCAGAGGATATATGGAACAAATAATAAATATCGACCGCATGGAGCACGCCGCCGCGCTGTTCGGCAGCTTTGACTCCAACATAAAGCTCATCGAGGATGAGTTCAAGGTGCGCGTACACGCGCGCGACAGCGAGCTCAAGATCTCCGGCGACGCCGAGGGAGTTTTGAAGGCGAGCAAGGTGATAGACAGCCTGCTCAATCTGCTCAACCGCGGCGAACAGCTCTCGGAGCAGAACATCACATACTGTATCTCGCTCGTCAACGACGGCAGCGAGGAGAAGCTCGAGAGCCTCGCCTCCGACTGTGTTTGCGTCACCTCCAAGGGCAAGCCCATCAAGCCCAAGACGATGGGACAAAAGAGATATTGCTCCGCTATCGAGGACAACACCATCACGATAGCCGTAGGCCCCGCCGGTACCGGCAAGACCTATCTTGCGGTGGCGATGGCTGTCACGGCGTTCCGCTCCAAGGAGGTCAACCGCATCATCCTGACCCGTCCCGCCGTCGAAGCAGGCGAGAAGCTGGGTTTTCTGCCCGGCGATCTGCAGAGCAAGGTCGACCCGTATCTGCGCCCCTTGTATGACGCGCTGTTCGATATGCTCGGCGCCGAGACCTATCAGAAGTATCTCGAGCGCGGCAATATCGAGGTCGCTCCGCTCGCCTATATGCGAGGCAGGACTCTCGACGACAGCTTCATCATTCTCGACGAGGCTCAGAACACCACAAGCGAGCAGATGAAGATGTTCCTCACCCGTTTGGGCAACAACTCGAAGATGGTCATCACCGGCGATATCACGCAGATAGACCTGCCCGCAGGGGCGAAGTCCGGCTTGAAAGAGGCCGTGAGGATACTAAAGGGCATAAAGGGGATAGAACGCCTCACCTTCTCGGAAAAGGACGTAGTCCGACACCGTCTGGTGCAGGATATAATCCGCGCATATGAAAAGGCGCAGGAGAGAAACCGCTCATAAAACATCTTAAAACGTCAAGTAGATAAGATATCGGGCGCAAAACGCCTTTATATTAAGGTTTTTGGATATAGAATAAGTTAGAACGAACGACAGAAAGAAGTCAACAGTCTCAGCTACTCCGTATTCGAATGAAAAACTTTAGACATCCGTGATCGTGTAAGCGGTCGCGACAAAAAGAGAGTAGGGATCATTATGAAAGCTGACAAGGTAAGAGTGATAATCACAGACGACCAAAAGAAGATCCATTTCCCCACAGGGCTGCGTATGCAGATACGCCGCGCCTGCATCGCTGTGCTCCGCAACGAGGATTTCAGCGGCGACGCCGAGGTAGCGGTCACCTTTGTAGATAACGACGAGATACGCAGACTCAACAAAGAATACCGCGATATAGACTCGGTCACCGACGTCCTCTCTTTCCCGATGGGCGAGGACGGCGTGTATGATGTCAACCCCAAGACAGGCGCTAAGATGCTGGGCGATGTGGTCATCTCGATGCAGAAGGCTCACGAGCAGTCTCTCGACTTCGACCACAGTTTTGAGCGCGAGGTGTGCTACCTCACGGTACACAGCGTGCTGCATCTGCTCGGCTACGACCATATGGTACCCGAGGATAAGGCCGTCATGCGCAGCAAGGAAGAGGCGGTCATGCAGGCGATGGGTCTGGGCATCAAGCCTCGCCGCGCAACCCTATAAGCCGAACCATACGGTATAAACTATAGTATATAAAAATTTCTCTGCAGAGGAATGAGGTATGAAAGACAACAAACGATCCGCGTTCATCACCATCGTAGGTATACCGAACGTCGGCAAAAGCTCGATACTCAACCGCCTGTTGGGGCATAAGATAGCCATCGTGTCATCAAAGCCCCAGACTACGCGCAACCGCATCACCGGCATCCTCACCGAGGGCGACGACCAGCTCGTGTTCTTCGACACCCCCGGTCTGCACAAGCCGCGCACCGAGCTTGGCGAGTACATGGTAAGGGCGATCAACGAGAGCGTGCCGAACGGCGACGCAGCCGTCATGGTGGTCGAAGCCGGCTCTGAGGTTCGCAAGGGCGAGCTGAGCCTGATAGACAAGCTCAAAAAGGCGGAGATGCCGACCATCCTCGCCATCAACAAAATAGATATGCTCAAAAATAAGAAGGAAGAGCTGATGGAAGCGATCCTCGCATACAGCGCTCTGTACGATTTCGACGCCGTCGTGCCGATATCTGCCGAGACGGGCGAGGGCTTCGCCGCTCTTAAGGATGAGCTGAAAAAGCACTGTGTAGAGGGCGGTCACTTTTTTGACGACGACGCTCTCACCGACCAGCCCGAGAAGGTCATCGTATCAGAGATCATCCGCGAAAAGCTGCTTCGCCTGTGTGACAAGGAGATACCTCACGGTACCGCCGTAGTGGTGGAGAGCCTCACGGAGCGCGAGGACAGCGGCATCATGGATATAGACGCGACCATCTACTGTGAGCGCGACTCGCACAAGGGCATCATCATCGGCAAGCGCGGAGCTATGCTCAAGAAGATATCCACCTATTCAAGGCAGGATATAGAACGCTTCTTCGGCTGCAAGGTGAACCTGCAAACATGGGTCAAGGTCAGGGAGGACTGGCGCAACCGCCGCGCCATGCTCACCAACTTCGGCTACGACAACAAGAATTTTGAATAACTGTATATGCGATAACCCCCGACGTTTCGATGAACGCCGGGGGATTTTTATCGTACATTATCTAAAACAACTATCCATAAAAAATCGAAGGCTGCCTGTGTGAGGCAGCCTTCTTTTGTGCAAAGCTGATTTGCAGTTATTCTTTTGTTACGTACTCGCCGATCGGATAAGGAACAACGAAGTCTGCCAGCCAGCGCTGGATCAAGGTAGCGTCTACTACCTCGAGCTCGCCGGAGCCGTCAACGTCGCCCTGCAGGAGGGTAGCTTCGTCGATCGGAACATTGAACTCAGCGATGACACGCTGGATAACGGTAGAGTCAACGGAGCTTACATCTTCGTCACCGTCAGCGTCGCCGAGCAGATAGGTCTCGGGAGCAGCCGGGCATAAGCCTTCGGCTACGACGAAGTTGTTGCCTTCCTTCTCGCCGGTGGTGTGCCATACAGCGCCGTCAACAAGACCTGTCTCGATATTGACGGTTTGGTTGCCGTTGCCGTTGAAGATGAGACCTGTGATACCGAGCGGAACTTCTGCACCGTAAACGGTATGGCCGTCTGTATCTACGATATTTTCAACGACCGTTGCAGCCTCGCCGGGCCAATCGACGGAGCCGAAGGAGCTGCCCCAGTAGTAAGCGTTTACATCGCCCCAGCCAAGCGCGTCTACAAAGTAAACGATCATGGTGGTCGCGGCGGGCTCGACCTTGTAGTTGCTGCCGTCCTGCTCGCCTGTGAGAGCCCATGCAGCGCCGTCTGTGAGACCTTCCTCGATATTGACGGTCTGAGCGCCTGTACCGTTGAAGATAAGGCCTGTGATGTCGTTCGGAACTACAGCCTTAACAAAGCCGTTGCCTGCGTCCTCGGTAGCGATACCGGGCCAATCTACAGATTCGGCAGCGCTGCCCCAGTAGTAAGCGTTAACATTCTCCCAGTTGAGATTGTTCTTGAAGTAAACGGTCATGGTCTCGTCGGGAGCAACCGTGGGAGCCTCTGTGGGGGTGTACTCGTCAGTCTTGACGAATTTGAAGAGATAGCCGCCGTTCTTGCAGCCGTGAGCGTCGAGGCCTGTGCCGTCGTTCTCAAACGGAACGTAGGTGTAGCCGTCCTCAGCTGTGCCGTCGCCTGCGGGACGGAAGTATACGGTGTAGATACCGTTCTCTGCAACGCC